>JAZDKN010000032.1:0-3165 GCA_043803065.1 Microcaldota archaeon | reverse complement strand
CGCACTGAAGTCGAATTGCTGCACCGGCAAAACGATTTTTTCGCGGCGCGAGCGCTCGTTCACCCAAATTTTTTCGCCGGCCGCAAGCAAAGAGCCGTTCGTGCCCGGAACTTGAAAACCAGTTAAAAACACTTCGCCGTTTCCGCGTTTGTTCAACGCTTGAAGATACGAAAGCACCGGCCCGCCGTCGCAATTGTGCACTATCAGCCCGTTTGCCACGTAGTTTGAAGTGCTCGGTACAGTCAAGTCGAAAACTTGCTCTGAATCGGTTTTAACTAGCTTTTTCTCAAGAATTTTGGTGAACGTTATTTTCGATTTGAGCAGTTTTCTTATTTCGCCAGCCAAATTTTTTGCTTCCCTTACTTTCATGGACGAGAGTTCGCGCGAGACTGCTTCAAGCAAGTTTTTGGTGCAGTGCCTTTTGCTTGTAGAGTAAAGTCCGTAATCCCGGTTAAAGACCCAGGGTAACTTTTCGGTTTTAAGCGCTTTCTTGATTATTTCATACAACTCGCCGCAAGGTACTTGAAGCGTGTCGGCGTGGCTGTATCCGCCGCCGATTAATTTCAGCAGCCGCGCAAGCTTTTTTTTCTTTGCTTCCGAAGAAAAACCGATTTTTTTCGCGAAAGCAATCAATTCTTCGGGTTTGTTTATGCGCAGAGCCCGCCACTCGTAAGTTTTGCCGTTGGCGCGTTTACGCAGAACTCTGTGTTCCGCGTGTACCCCGAACCTCAAAAGAAGCAATTGCACGACGCCAATCAAGTCCAAGCTTGAAGAATAAACTGAAACCGAGCGGTTAGTCGAAACGCTTACCGTTCCTTCAGCGTCGAACAAACCGCGCAGGAACGCGGCTACGCTTTCTTCGCTTGATTTTTGGATGAACTCGGGAATCCTGCGTTTAGGCGATTTTTCTCGCTCTATTTGCTTCAAAAACTCGGCCAGTCTGACTGCATAAAACACGAGTCTTTTCCGTTCTCCGACTTCTATTGCGCCGTCGATTCCAAAAACTCGTTTCGCCAAGCGCGAGTAAAACCTCAAGTTTTTTTCATCCTTGTCCGTAACGCGAACCATTTTGCCCGCTTTTATTTCCCCATCTCCAATAAAGTATCCTAGAAACTGGCTGAATCGCGGATTCGTTTTTTTAGGAATTCGCACTTTCTTCGCTTGCAGCGTGCGCCGCACCGAGACGAAGCCGCTTAACTCTTGTTCCTCTCCGTGAAAAGGAATGCATTTAACCACGGCGACGTAATCGCCCGCGTTCAATTCGGCGGCGCTTTTCCACCGCGTTTCAAGGCCATCCAAAACCATGAACTCGTGGTTGGACGTGCACTTGATAGTCGAAAAACTGGTTCTCAACTCGACGAGTTTTTCAGGGGAAGGATTAACTACTCTCCGCGAAACTTTTTCTTCAACAATTTTTCCTTTACTCGCGGAATAAACTTTGAAGTCCACGTCCTTTATTCTGTGACAAACGCCGTTCGCTTGGTGAACGAAAGAATCTGGGTGCAAACACATTCCCGCGGTGGCTACGATCGCGCACGGTTTCTCGACGACGCGCTGGCGTTGTTCGCGCGTTTCGATTCGCTTCGCCCTCGCAAGCGCAGCGTTCAGCATTCCCGCGTTCTTCACGTAAGAAGGAAAATCGAGCGAGATTTCACTCACCGTCGCACCCATTCCCTGAAGGAAAACGTCGCCTCGCAAGCGGTTCGCGTGAAGCACCTGCAGAATCTCTTGAGTGCGCCCCACCGCAAAGCAAGGAAGCAGCGCGACGCAATCGTCATCGATGCAGCGCTGGACTTCGTTGACGAAGCGGCGTTCGAGTTCGTCGCGCGGGGGATGCTCGCGGTTCGCGTACGTGGATTCCACAATCAAAGCATCAATTTCTTCTTCAGGGGACTGCGCCGGCGCGTGCATTCGCGTTTCCCCGCCGTTCAAGTCGCCGGAATACAGCAGTCGTTTTCCTTTGTGTTCGACGAGCACTTGACTTGCGCCGATGATGTGCCCGGCGTCGACGAAGCGGAAGCGCGTTCCGTCGTAAAACTCGTACGGCAAGCCGTAAGGCAACCCGAAAAACTTTGAGTGCAAGCGCTTGACGTCCTGTTTTTTGAATGGAAGCGCGCGGTGGTTGCGCAACGAGACTTTCTCGTTGTCTTCGAGGAGAAGCTGCGTAATCGGAATCGTGGGAAACGTGGCGAAGACGGGTCCTTTTCCTTCGCGCGCAGCTAGCGGAGTAGCGCCCGAGTGGTCGAGGTGCGCGTGCGACAAAACGCAAGCGTCGAACTTGTGTTGTTGCAGCGCTGGCGCCAAATGCTCCGTGTGCACGCGCAGTCCGCAGTCGAGGAGGAGGCGCACTTCCGCGAGTTGCGCTAGCACGCAGCTTTTGCCTACTTGCCTGCACGCGCCGAGGAAATTCAGTTTCACTAGTAAGTCGCCTGAAACGTTTTACGCTGCGCGTGTTTTTAATTCGCTTCTAGTTTAACCGACTCGGGTTTTCTCCGGAATTGAATCGAGTACATTGGAGTAAACGCGAGTTGAAAGTGGGTTACGCGCGCTCCCAAAGCTTCAGCAATTTTCTTTACGTTGGTGTTTTGCCGCTTTTTTAAAACCGAATCGTCAACGTGCGTTATAACCAAACCGTTTTCTCTAGCTACTTTCTGGACTTGCTCGAGCGCCTTCAACTGGTTGGGAGTCCTGCACAATCCGAAAGTCGAGATTACCATGTCGAAGTAATTAGGTTCGAAAGAGCGCTCCAAGTTTTCCGCGTGACCGATTCGAAAATTTACTCCCTTGATTCCTCGCCACTCAGGCCACCTCGCAACGTCCAGAGCGTGCAATTCCACCGCGTCGCCGAACGTTTTTTTGGCTTGCTTGACGAACTCGCCGGAACCGCAGCCGACGTCCAATATCCGCACGGTTTTGCCGTTGTTCACCTTAATCAACGCCGCTATTTTTTTCTTCACGTTAACCCTATGCTCTAAGCTAACACCCAGAAAACCGCGCCTGGTGTAAAAGCGTTCATAAGTTTCGGGGTGGCGCACGGCGTACCTGGCGGCGCTAACCGCAGCGGCAGTGTCTTTTTCGGTTGGAGGAATTATTTTCCGAGGCATAATGCAGGGGGAGGGATTTGAACCCTCGAACTCCTAAGAGAATGGATGACGCACCAAAAAA
>JAZDKN010000031.1:0-3418 GCA_043803065.1 Microcaldota archaeon | reverse complement strand
GCAGGCAGCACAAACGCAGAAGGCAGCGCAGTCGAACTCCGCGTGGAAGGTTTTAGGGATACTGCTCGGCTTGTTTTTGGCGTTCGTCATCTTATTCGGCGTCTTCAGCTACGACGTAAGCAACCCCGTAACAACGGGTTCAGGCTACGACGGAAACCACGTCGGAACAACGCAATCGTGCGCCGATAAAGCCGGTTCGGTGACGTGCGGTTACTGCGACGCGAAAACAACGTTTTCAGGCAACCCTCACGCTGGCAAGTGCAGGTACTGCCCGGGCGGCACGACGTGTTCCGGCGAAATATGCAGTGAAGAACTCACTTGCAAGAGCGGCGCGCAACCTTCGGCGGGCGCAACAGTTAACCCAACGTCCGGCGGCGGAGGCAACGGCGGTAACGGAGGCGGGGGAACCCTCACCAACTTTCAGTTCGACGCCCGCACTGGATGCCCCGTGCAAGGAAGCACGAGTTCTTGGGGGAGCTCCAACTTGCAGTGCTCCCAAATGATTGAATCGCAACGCTGTTCCATTCAAAGCTGCAGTTGTTATTACCCTCAAATGCACGGTCAAGTCGTGAGAGCGTATTTTCGTACTAGCGACGGCGCGTACTTTCCGTGCAGCGGCAGCGACAACAGTCTTTCGTGCACGAACGCGGCAATCGCAGCCGCGGAACACTGCGGTCCGCCCACCGAGGGAGGCATCGTCTGGGGCAGTTGACGCCGCGCAAGCTGCCGCCAACCACTGCATTCCCGCCCTCAACTAGTTTCCTAACTAGCTTTTGCGCGAGGCTAAGGGGCGAGTGTTGAAGCGGCATTCTACGATTTCGCAAACGCTTTCAGGCGCTCTTTCAGGCGCTTAGACTTTTTTTAAGTTCTTTGCGCGCGGCCCGCGTTCGCTTGATTCAACCTCGTAATCTACAGCGTCGCCGACCGCGAGCACGGCACCGCCTTCAATCGCCGAAGTGTGCACGTACACGTCCTTGCCGTCGTCGCCAGTGACGAATCCAAAACCGCGCGCGGCGTCAAACATCTTTACTTTTCCTTTCATTAGATATCACCCATCGTTTCAGTTTCATGTTGTTTTGAAGCGCGTAGCTTATAAAATCTTATCCTACGCCGTACGCCATACACCGTTCACGCGCAGGGACGGCAAAGCGAACTCCGACGAAACAAAAGCGCGCGGCGAAAGCGCGGCGGGCTACGCGGTTAATCACGTCCAAATCGAATTCCTTCATTTTTCTCCACCCGCCGTTTTTCGCGTTTCAACGCCCGTCCTAAATTGATTCACTCGCTTAGCTTCAATAGTTTCTTCAGTAAATCGTCGACGTCCTCGCGTTGTTCTTTCGGAATCCAACCGAGTTTCCTGACAAAGAATCTTTCGTCGACGGCGGTCAATTGAAACACTAAAGCCACGCTGTACTCAGTCAAACCGTTTTCGCTCGACGGCTCAAAACCGATGGTGAAATCCTTTTCGATTATTTTCGAGTTCGTCGTGAAAGGAACGATTGTTGCGACGCCGTTCGCCGCGCCTAAAACCATTGCGGGACGCAGTCCGCGTTGCTCGCGCCCGGAACCGCCCGGAAACTCCGTCAGCCAAACTTCGCCTTTCCGCAAACCCTTGCGGTTCTTGCAGTCCTCGTGATTCTCGTCGTTCATTAATCGAAACGCCTCAAAGTTTCTGCAGCCAATTCCTGCCAAGGCGCGCACTCCTTCCTTAACTCTTCCATATCTTCTTTAGTCGGTTTGAACAACAACGGCTTGACGGCGTTAACGCCCAAGCAAACGTCGGAACCCCGCAAAAACGGTTTGTCCGCTTTCAATTTCCGCCAAGCGTCCGCCGCGCTCAAGCCTTGCTTGACGAAGAAAGCGTACGCGGCAGCAGCCTCCAAACGGCCGGGATTCAATTCGAATTCCTTGAGCGCACCAACAGTCTTCGCTTCCCTGGCAGTCAACTCTTCCTTCGTCGCCAGCGTTTCGAAACCCGCGCGGTTCCCGAAAAACTCGACGGTGAAAGCGTGCGAGTAAGGCCCGCGCGCGTTCAACTCGAAAGCGAAGCCGAAGTCGAAGCCCGCCAACTCGAGCAAATACACTAGTTTTTGCGCTATCAAGCGGCTCTCGAAATCGTTGACGGCCGGCTTGAATCCAAGCGCCTTGAAGCAAGCAATGATTTTCCCGACTTTCCCGCCAACGGTTTTTTTTGCTTGCGCTTTTTTTTTCGCTTCAGCCTCTTCACTCGCCTCCTTCTTCACGCTCAACCGCCTCCTCCTCTTTCACGAAAAAACTGTTAAATTGTTCAAACGCTTGCGAACTCCCGCAACCAGTCTTTGACTCGCGTCCACTCTTCCAAGCCTTCGCGCGTAATGCAGTATGCTTCCAATTCCTTGCCGCTTACGCTCACGGTTTCGCTTCGCGCGTAACCCATTTCTTGCAACGCCTTCAAGTTCGCGTACAACGCGCCGTCAGTCAGCCCTAAAACCGCTTTCAACTCCCTGAAAGTAACGCTCTCCGGAAAAATGCGCGCGAGTTGCGACAATAACTCGAGGCGCGTCAACGAAAAAACTTTGGAGTTAAGCCCCTTTGCTTTATCGAGCACACCCAAAAAATCGGTGGCGGTCGCTTGCGCTTTGCGTCCTTCACTCATTCGGCACCAACCCCTCCAAAAAAACGCGGCATTAAACGCTAACGTTCAATGTTCTTAGTCGCTAGTGATTTGGCATGAAACCCTTTTAAGCTTTTGCTTTTACTTTGAATTTTAATAAAAAACAAAAGCAGTAACGCCGCTGGGAGGAAGCCAGTGAAAAATGCGGGCTAATGGGAAGCGGGAAGCGCGGGTAAAGGAGTGGGAAGCGCGGGTAAAGGAGTGGGAAGCGCGGGTAAAGGAGCGGGGAGGCGTTGACGCCCTCGCCCGCGTCGTTACAGCATTGTCACAGCATGTTGTTTCGTTTCGCGCGCGGGCCGGTTCACTTGCCGATTCGCTTGAAGCGCGCTTTAAGGAAACGGTTTGAACCCCGCAACCTCGCTTTGCGCCGAACGACTCGTTTCAAGGTCGGGCGTCGTTTCAACTGTTTTGCGGGGCGAACGACGTCGTCTAAAAAACGCATTTCGCGAGTCCGCCGGTTTCTGCCGAACGAGTTTCGCCTAGTCACTTTCAAATCACCGCGCTTTCAATTTTAATACGTCGAATGCATCGTTTTCGTGCGCTGTTTGTTATTCGTCTCCCGCGTCCCCGCCGTCGTCTCCGTCTTCGCCGTCGTCGTCTCCGCTTTCCGTTCCGCCGCTTTCTGTTCCGCCTTCCTCCTCGTCGTCTTCGTCTTCCGCGTTCTCGCGTTTTTTCTTGGTTTTTTCGTCTTCAAATTCGTTCATAACAAAATCACTGCTCCCTGCGTCTTTCCAACCGCCTTTCCAACCGTTTCGTCTTCGAACA
>JAZDKN010000030.1:0-4714 GCA_043803065.1 Microcaldota archaeon | reverse complement strand
CGCACAACCGAACGCTTTTGTTCGTGAACACGCGCTACGTGGCTGAAAGCCTCAGCGCAATGCTCTTCGAGTCGCCCGCGATGCGCGACGTCGTAGCAGTCCATCATTCCTCCTTGTCGAAAGAAGCGCGCGTGGAAACCGAACGCGAGTTCAAAAAGTTCGGCAGCAAACTGCGCGCGATAGTGTGCACGAGTTCGCTCGAACTCGGAATCGACGTCGGCGCAATCGACCTTGCTATTCAGTTCGTCTCGCCTCGGCAGGTAACGCGCTTCCTGCAACGCACGGGACGAAGCGGACACCGGAAGCACTTGACGCCGAAAGGCGTCGTAATCGCGGAAAACGCGCTCGACTGTTTTGAAGCGGCGGTAATCGTCGAGCGAGCGCGCCGCGGATTGCTGGAACCGTTAGAAATCCGCAGGAACGCGCTCGACGTGCTCGCGCACCAACTCGCTGGACTCTGCCTTGACGGCAACGGCGAAGTCAAGCTCGAACGCGCGCACGAAATCCTGCGGCGCGCAATGCCTTTCGAGGGAATCGAAATCGGTGAGCTCGCGAAATGCGCGGCGCAGTTGCACGACGCGCGGTGCGTTTGGTTCGACGGAGAAAAAATCAAGGCAACACCGAAAACGCGACTTTATTATTACGAGAACGTGAGCACGATTCGCGACACGAAGAAATTCTTCGTGAAAGACGCGACTACGCGCAAGACAGTAGGCACGCTAGACGAGGAATTCGTGGCGGAATATCTCGGCGAAGGCGCTACGTTCATCGCGCGCGGCAGGGCGTGGCGCGTTCTCAGCGTAACCGAGAAGGAAGTTGTCGTCGAACCAACTCGCGACTTGAGCGCGGCGGTGCCTGAATGGGTTGGGGAAGAGATTCCCATAACACGCGAAGTTTCGCAAAGCGTCGCCTCGCTACTCGAGCGCGCGTGCGAGAAAAAAACCGCGCCCGCTGAATTGAAGGAGAAATACGCTTGCAGCGAAGATGCGATAAGTCGAATGAAGGAGTTGGCTCTGCAGCAAAGCGATTTCTTTACTCCGCGCACGAACGAAATCGTTTTCGAAAGCAACCGCGAACTAATCGCAATGCATTGCTTTCTAGGCACGAAGGCAAACGAAACGCTCGGACGCGCCCTCGCAGCGTTAATGAGCGCCGCAACAGGCGCGGGCGTGCGAGTGAAAACGAGCGCGTACGGGTGCATGTTCGAGTGCGGCAAACAAATCGGCGCAACGCGCGCCGCCGCGTATCTAAAAGAATTAAGCGGCAGGCACCTCGCTGCGGTGCTGCGCAACGCAATGCCGAACACCGCGTTGTTCAGGAAACGGTTTCTCGGCGTGGCGAAAGCGTTCGGCGTGGTGTCGAAAAAAAGCGAACTCCGCGATATCGGCGTGCGCCGCCTGTCTGAAGCGCTGAAGGATTCGCCTGTTTTCGAGGAAACGCTTGCTGAAGTTTTCTTCGACAAACTGAGTTTTGCAGACGCGAGCGCGGCGTTCGACTGCACGGTGCGCACGATTGAGGATAAAGGAAAATGGTCTCCGCTCGCGAAAGAGTTCTTTGATTTCGGCGCGTTCGGCGAACTAATGGCGCCAGCCGAGCCGACGAGTCAAATCGTTCAAGCGTTCAAGGAAACCCTCCTCGAAAAACGACCGCGGCTGTACTGTACGTTCTGCGGAAAATCGTTCGGCAAAACAGTGAAGGAAGCGGAAGCAGCGTTGCTTTGCCCGTACTGCGGTTCCAACCGCTTGACGCTTGAAGACTACAAAGAAATTTTCGAGAAAAAAAAGAAGGGCCGCGAACTCGATTTCGAGGAACGCCGCAAATTCAAGGAAGGGAACGCAGCGCTCTCCGTGCTCAGCGGTTACGGCAGGCGCGGGTTACTCGCGCTTGAAACTTTCGGCGTCGGCCCTGCCACGGCGAGGCGAGTGCTCGGCCGCTTGCAAAACAACGAGGACGAACTAGTTGCCGACCTTCTGGAAGAGCAGAAGCGTTTCCTTCGCACTAAAGGATATTGGAAAGTGTGATGCGGCACTAAGTTTTTTCTTTGGGTTTGCGCGGCAGAAAAATTTCCTTGAAGTCGAACTCCGTTTCGCTCGGAGGCTCGCGCTCGACAACTGGTTTTTCTTCGACTTTCACCACTCGCGGCTTCCCCAAAAAAATCACTCGCGCCCGATTATCTTTGGTTTCAACGGTTGAGCGACCGCCTCGAACTTGCTCGCGTTTATGCCTAACACTCGATTCACGTCGTCGGGTCGGTCGGCGAAAAAATCCGCCGCCTCCTTGTCGAGCGCGTTGTAAGGGTTCGGTTGCACGAGGAGTTGGCGAAGCGCCTTGACGAGACTAACAAGGTTCTGCGACTCGCTCCACTCGTTAAGCAGTTGAATGCAGACTTTGCCGTCTCCAGGGTGAATGTTCGGGTGGAAAATCGGCGTTAGCCAAACGACTTCGATTCCGCCCGCGTAAGGATATTCGCGCTTGAGCGTTATTTGCACTGAATGCGCGTCGCGTCTGCTGAGTTTGCCTCCGTTCTTGTACAAGCCCGGGCCGCGCACGCTGACCGTGTACTGAATGAAATCGTTCGAGCAATCGAATTTTTCGCTGGATGCAAACATTTCGCCGTGCTCCGCCTCCAGACGACGGCGCCAAATAGCTTCGGGAAGCATGGGCATGAACGCAACCTCTTAAGGGATTCGAAAGCCTCAGCCGCCGGTGGGGTCTGGCATGAGCAGCAAGCGCGAGCCTTCCTTAAGCCCCGCGTCCGCCACCTTCGCTTCCGGATTAAGCACCTTGTTGTCGGGCGAAGCGAGCACGAAGCGATCCTTCAGCTGGAGGCTTTCCGTCAAAACGTCTAAAACCGAGCCTACGGTGAACTCGGGTTCGACGGCTACGACGACTTCCTTGCCGCTCGTAGTGTGAGTCACCGTTATATTGAATTCGTTCGCCATGCAAACCACCTCTGAAAACTATTCAAAAAAACCCGAACAACGTTTATTGGAAAGCGAAACTGCTATTAATGCGTTTGCTTTAATCGCTTTCGGGAGAGGAAATGGCCGAAGAAAACGACGCGCAAACGCCGCAACCCCTGAAAAAACCGAGAATCGTTCGCATCATAAGCGACGAAACGCTGGAAGCGTGGGAAGAGCAGCGCGCGGAATACTTGAAACAACACCCGGAAGCAGTTATGAAAAAACAGGACGAGCTCATGCGTGAAGCAATAGGCGCGGCGGAAGAAACGCCGGAACAAACGCAAGAAACGCTCGAACCTAAAGAAGCGCCGGCAGAAACGCTTACGGAACTGACTGCGGAAGAAATGCAGGAAAAAGAAGAACCGCCGGCGCACGCATCGACAGCGGAAGCGCCTGCGACGACTGAAGCGCTTGAAGAAAAAGAGGAAGCGAAAGAAGAAAACGAAGAAGAACCTGAAGAGGAAACCGCGGAAGAAAAAGAAGAAAAGGAAGAGGAGGAAAGCCGCGTCGAAGTAGAGAAACCCGCCGAACCAAAGAAGAACGGGCCAGTCATCAAAAGCATTACCGAACCCACGATTAAACCGGAACAAACTGCACCTAAACCCAAAATCATCGAGAAAATGAACGAACAGGCGTCGCGCGACATTTGGCCTTCGGCGCCCCAACCGGGAACGCCGTTTAACGCGACTCTCGAGCAAGCGAGCAAGGAAGTGCGCGTCGAGGAAGCGCGCAGGCTTTGGCTGCAGCGCGAAGAACAAAAAAAGAAACAACTCGGCTTCTTCGGGAAAATAAAGGCAAGACTGGGCTTCCAGTAAAACGAACTCCCCCGAACAGAAAACGCTAAACCGAAAAACCAAAACGGTTGAAAAGAATGAAGCAAGTGTTCGAAGCGTACATCGAGGAACGCGCGCTGCGCAAAGCGTTCAAGCATTTTGAAACGGCTGCCGAAAGCGGCAACGAAGCAATGGGCTTGCTCGCGGGTGAAGCAGGCGTTTGGGAGGGAAGCGAATTCGTAGTCGTTACTGATTACCTCACGGGAAAAAACAACAGCACCGCAGCGACAACGCGCTTGGAAAGCGAAGGAATCGCTGAAATCGCTTCGAATTTAGCAAAGCGCGACGGCAAAATCATTGTCGGCTGGTGTCACTCGCACCCGGGCTACGGATGCTTCATGAGCTCGGCGGACGAAAAGGCGCAGAACGCTTTCTTCCAGGAAAAGTTTCAAGTCGCGCTCGTAATCGACCCCGTCAACCGCGAAAAACGCGTGTTCAAGCTCGACGCAGGCGGCGAGTGCCGCGAAGCGAGTTACGCAGTAATCGCAAGAAAGCGTGATTAAAAAATATGGAACCTTTACCGTCGTTCGAGTTGCCGGCGAAGCCCAAGCGAAAGCGAGAGGCGAAGCTTAACCCCCTAATTGAAATACCTATGCCTGGCACGGAAATCCAACCGCCGTTCGAGCCAAAGGACGCCATTGTGGAAAAACCGAAGGCTGTTCGAAAACCGCGCAAGAAAAAATTCGTTGTTTCGAAGTTCGACAAGACGATCGCGAAACTCGTCGTGCGAGGCGAACGAAGCGCGCAAAACATTCGCGACGCGCTGCGAGTCGACGCGAGCGAGTTCGAGAACGAGCTCTCGCGCTTGTGCGAAGAAGGATTGCTCGTGCGCGGAAAATTCGATAGCGACTACCTCAGTTTCACCGTGAAGGGCTTCGACGTTTTCTCGAGCTTCTTCAAAAAAACCTTGGAAAAGGC
>JAZDKN010000029.1:0-2297 GCA_043803065.1 Microcaldota archaeon | reverse complement strand
AAACCGCGAAGACTGCGCTAATACTCGGATTACTGCTTTTCAGCTTGCTTGCGCTCGGATGCACGCAACCAAACCCAGTCACGCCAAGCCCGACGCCTCAAGCAAGCGTCGCGCCAACGGTAACGCTTCGAGCAAGCGTTGCACCCACCATTATTCCCGTTCAAACTGGGTCCGCGGACACGAAAACTGATTTGATAGCGGAATTCGTGAACGCTTATGCTTACAAGGCGCCTGAAGTAACGCCGCAAATCCCGGCTTATTCACTGCCTTTGAGCGAAGCGCAAATCTACAACTTCGGCAACGTCACGGAAAAACTCGGGCTTTCGGCCGCGCAAAAGCAGCTCTTGCTCAAAAACGGTTTCGTCGTAATCCCCGACGGCAAGCAAGAATTCATGGCGAACGTTTACGGGCGAATTAAGAATGAAGACGTGCCGATTTTCGTGACAACCGACTCGTTATTGCATTACTACCACATTCAATTCGACGACACGCTACGCGAAATCGAGGAAACCCAGTTTTACGCGGAACTCAAAGACAGCGCGAAAGCCATGCTCGACGCTTCGCTCGCTCAGTACGAGAAAAGCGACGGGCTCGCTAAGCAAGCAGCGCTCAAGAACGCCGCCTTTGTCGCAGTCGGATTAGCGCTCCTCGATAACGCCACGCAACCGCCCGAACTAGTCGCGGAAAAAGTAAACGCGGAACTCGCGTTAATCGCGAAACACGAAGGCTTCGCACCGAGCCCGATTTTCGTTTACAAAGAGGATTATTCTCAATACGTTCCAAGAGGGCACTACACTCGCAGCGAGACGCTGAAAAAATATTTCAAGGCAATGATGTGGTTCGGGCGAATCACGTTCCTAGCGAAAGGCGGCTGTGACGACTGTCTCGTCAGCGCGGAGGAAGCGAACCTGCAAACAACAGCGGCAGCGCTTATTGCGATTACGATGGACGAAACGAAGGTCGGCAGCGAAGGCAAAAGCGTTCGCGCGGTTTGGGACAGGATTTACGGAATCACGACGTTCTTCGTCGGGCTAGCAGACGATTTGACGCCGCTCGAATACAAAACGGCAATTCAAAACGTTGCGAAAAGCGGCGCGTTCGAATTGAACGAAAAAAACATTTTCGACTTGCGGAAAGAAATCGCTGGCACGCGACTGCCTAAAATCTTCGGCGGAACCGGCGGGGGCGAAGGCGCTTGCGGCGTTGACGTGACTCGCGAGTTTGACGGGGAAGCTGCGCTCCAGGAGTGTCTTGCCGTTACTCAAGGAATGCGGTTCATGGGACAGCGCTTCGTTCCAGACGCTTACGTGTTCCAGCAACTCATTTTCTCGGCGGTTGACGCAAGTACTACTAAAAACAACGGATTCAGCACTTGCGAGGGCAGCGGGCACCGTTGTTTCGGCCGCGGGCTCGACGTCATGAGTGTCCTCGGCTCGCAACGCGCCGAAGAAATTCTGAAGGAGGAGAACGACGCTTCTTACGATGACGTCGGAAGCCACACTTACGACTCGCAGCTCGCGAAACTCAAAACGGAGTTCGCTGCTTTCAGCGAAGCGGATTGGAAGCAAAATCTTTACTGGACTTGGTTGGACACGCTAAAGCCGTTGCTCACGAAATTCGGCGCGGGATACCCGTCGTTCATGCAGACGACAGCGTGGCAGGACAAGGAATTGAACGCCGCGCTCGCGAGTTGGGCGCAACTGCGTCACGACACGATTCTCTACGTAAAACAACCGTATGCTATGCAGGAGACTTCCATCAGGATACCGCCTAAGGTTGTTGGCTACGTCGAGCCAGTTCCCGAGTTTTACGCTCGCCTCTCGGCGCTCACGCGAATGACGAAAAACGGCTTAAAGAAAATGAATGCTTTGCCTCTAGAGTCGGAAGCGCGGCTCGACGCGCTCGCGAAAACAATTGATAAACTCGAAGCGCTCTCCGAAAAAGAACTGCGCAACGAGGCTCTCGCGCAAGACGAGTACGATTTTATTCGCGATTTCGACGGCACGCTCGACTACATTACTTCCGGAACAACCGAGGAAAGCAAGAAGACGACGATAGTCGCGGACGTGCAAACCGACTTGAACAGCGAACTCGTGGTCGAGGAAGGAACTGGTTACGTCGACTTGATGGTCGTAGCTTACAAGACGCCTGAAGGCGCGATTCTCGCCGGCGCAGGCCCCGTCTTCTCGTACTACGAGTTCAAGCAACCGATGAGCGACCGTTTGACCGACGAAGCGTGGCGCACAATGCTTGACGAAAACGCTCCGAACGCACCCGAATTCACGAAAACGTTCAAA
>JAZDKN010000028.1:0-2799 GCA_043803065.1 Microcaldota archaeon | reverse complement strand
GCTAGCGCGCGCGGCGCGCGAAACCGCGGCGTTGAAGAAGAAGACGGGCAAGACGCCTTGTCTCGCGATAATAAGCGTGGGCGAAGACGCGGCTTCAAAGATTTACTTGCGCAAGAAGCGCGAGGCGTGCGCTTTCTGCGGCGTGCGTCATTTGCTTGTTGAATTGCCCGCGAAAATAACGCAGGAGGAATTGCTTCAAGCTATTGGGAAAATGAATGCGGCGCCGGGTGTGAATGGTTTGATTGTGCAGGTGCCGCTTCCCCTGCAATTAAACGCGAACGAAGCCGTTGCCGCAGTCTCGCTGGAGAAAGACGTAGACGGTTTCACGCCTGCGAACGTGGGCCGCTTGTTCGCGGGCGACGCGCGGGCTTTTGTGCCTGCTACGGTGAAAGGCGTTATGCGTTTGCTCGCCGCGGCGAAAGTCAAGGTGGTTGGCGCTGACGTTGTCGTCATCGGTAAAGGCAATATTGCTGGCAAGCCGATTGCGTTGTTGCTCGCGAACGCGGGCGCGACGGTGACGATGTGCGACAAGTATACGCGTAATCTCGCGGAAAAAACGAGGAAAGCGGATGTTTTGGTGAGCGCTACTGGCGCCGCGAGGCTTGTTACGAAGAATTTCGTTAAGCGCGGCGCGGTGGTAATCGACGTGGGTATAACACGTTTGCCGGACGGCAAAATCGTTGGCGACGTTGCTTTCGATGAGGTAAGCAAGGCTTTGGGTGGGAAAGGGGCTTTGACTCCAGTTCCCGGCGGAGTCGGGCCGATGACCGTCGCAATGCTTATTGAGAACACTCTCGAGGCGTTCAAACGACAAAACGGAATCGCGTAAGAAAAAAATGAAAAAAATGGTTGGACTGGTGGCTTGGCTTTGACTGGAAAAAAAGGTTTTTTGGCATGACTGGAAACAAGAAAATCGTTTTTACTGTTGACGTTGACCGCGATCTCGCGTGGCACAAGCAAGGAACGCACGAGGCCGTCACGAAAGACAAGGATACGGCGGTGTTCGACGCTACGCGCGAAGGATTAAAGCGCTTGCTTGAAGTCTTGAAGGACGAGAACATTCCCGCAACGTTTTTTTTCGAGGCTGCCGCAGCGCAGGAAATAAACGCGCGAGAAAAAAACAATTTGAGTCGCTTGGTTTCGCTTGAACACGAGATTGCGGGACACGGTTTTCACCACGAGGATTTTACGGGTTCGCTTACCGGCGTGATAATGACGAAAGCGAAGAAGAAAGCGGTTCTCGAGAAATCGCGCAAGGCTTTGAAAAAGATTTTTCCGAAGCGGCGTATTACTGGTTTTCGCGCGCCTTACTTGAATTACGATGACGAGCTTTTCTCGCTTCTCGGGGAAACTGGTTACGCTTACGATTCGAGCGCGTACTCGAAACTCCCGCGAGTTGAAAAGAAGGGCAGGATTTTCGAAATCCCGTTGACTGAAGGAGTTGATGCCCGCGGAAAGAGAATGGTTTCTTATTTATGGCCGTTGATGGAAGGCAACCGCTCCGTCGTTGAATACGATGAGTTCGCGTCGCGCGTGCTCTCGCAAAGCGACTTTCTCGTCGTCGCGACTCATTCGTGGCACACTCACTTGAGTATTGAGGGCCGCAGGCCCGATAGCGAAATCGAGCAAAAAGTGCAGGATGTCGGAAGAATTCTGCGCGCGTTGGGCGAGCAAGGCGAGTTTGTTACGATGCAGCGGTTACTGTCGAAATGATTTTTGAAAAAGAAAAACAGTGTTCAAAAAAAGGTGGTTTGGAAAATGGCGAAAGCAATGAAAACGAAAAAAGCGAAGGCGAAGAAAAAAACTTTTAAGCGTTTAATCAAAACCAAGCGCTGGCAGCACGCGAAAAAGCAAGCGAAGCACGCGGCGCACGCGAAGAAAACGGCGAAAACGAAGCCGGCGAAGCATGCGAGGCGTGAGGCGAAGCACGGACTCGTGGCGAAAGTGGAAGCCGCGCTGGCAACGGCGTCGTCGTCAAAAAAACAAGCGAACGCCGCGAGCGCCGCCGCTGCCGCAGCGGCCGCCGCTCCCAAACCCCAGCTCGCGAAATCGAGTTACAAGGGACCCAAGCGCGCGCTCGTCAGCGTTTACGACAAAACTGAAATCGTGAATTTCGTGCGCGTCTTGCGCGACGCTGGCTACGAAATCCTTTCAACCGGAGGAACTGCCGACCTCTTAAAGCGCAACGGAATCGCGGTGCGCGAAATCAGTGATTACGCGCGTTCTCCCGAGATTTTCGGCGGGCGAGTGAAAACGCTTCATCCCCGCATTTTCGGAGGAATTCTTTACAATCGCTACGACGCCGTGCATGAGAAAGAAAGGGAGCGCGAGAAAATCGAGCCCGTCGACCTCGTAGTCGTGAATCTTTATCCTTTCGAGGAAACCTTGGCGGCAGGCGCGCCGCCCGAGGAAGCAATCGAGAAAATCGATGTCGGCGGCGTGGCGCTTGTGCGTGCGGCTGCGAAAAACTGCGCGAGCGTTTGCGTAGTCGTAGACCCCAAGGATTACGATCGCGTTGCAGCTGAAATCAAGCAAAACAACGGAAACATTGGCGAAAAGATGCGCACCGAACTCGCTGCGCGCGCTTTCGCGCGAACCGCGGCGTACGATTACGCTATTAAAGAGTTTTTCGAGGACGAAGCGGGAATGAAGAAGCGCGGCGCCGAGTTCCCCGACGAAATCGTGTTGCGCTTGCAGCGGGAAGGCGAGTTGCGTTACGGCGAAAACCCGCACCAGAAGGCTGCGGCTTACAAGTTTTTCGGCGGCAAGCCCGGCTTGTTCGACGCGCCGTTGCTGCAA
>JAZDKN010000027.1:0-15729 GCA_043803065.1 Microcaldota archaeon | reverse complement strand
GGAACCGATTTCACGCAAAAGCCTTACCGCGAGCGACGCGAGAAGCTCCTCAAGCTCGTAAAAAACGCGGGCGGCAAAGGCAACCGCATCGACGTCGCGCCCGCAATAATCGCGAAGACGGCGGCGCAACTCCAACGGTTTTTCGACGAGAGCGTGAGCACTGGGCTCGAGGGAATCGTTGCGAAAGACCTAGACGCGCCTTACACGGCGGGCGCGCGCAAGTTCGCTTGGATAAAGCTCAAGAAGAGTTACAGCGAAAAACTCGCTGACACCGTCGACGTCGTGGTAATAGGCTATTATTACGGTAAAGGCAAGCGCACGGAATTCGGGCTCGGCGGACTGCTCACGGCCGTCTACGACGACAAGCACCAGCGCTTTCGCAGCGTCGCTAAAATCGGGACTGGACTCAGCGAAGCGCAAATGACGGAATTCGCTTCGACTCTCGGCAAAATCGCGGTGAAGAAGAAGCCGGATGACGTCGATTCAGTCATGGAGCCGGACGTTTGGGTGCGGCCGCGAGTCGTAATCGAAGTCAACGCGGACGAGATAACGCGTTCGCCGATTCACGTTGCAGGCGCGGAAAAAGGCAAGGGCGGAAGCGAAAAGGAAAAACTCTTGGCGCGGGCGAAGGCGATGGTGACGCTGAAGGGCTCGCGCTGCGCTTTCCGAGGCTCGTCCGCTTGCGCGACGACAAGGCGGCGGAGCAGGCGACTACTGAACGCGAACTAGTCAAGCTTTTCGAGTTGCAGCGCAAGAGCAGGGGGCAATCCAGCGAGTAAGCGCGAAAAGCATTCGAACGAGTGCGAGTAAGCGGGCAAACGGTTGAGTAAAATGGTTTTAGTGAAAGACGACGACAGGCGAGGCAAGATCATCGCCAAACTCCGCGCTTTCCTCGCGGCGAAGGACGGCAACAATCTAAAGAGCTTGAGCGCGGATTGCGCGGAACACGCTTTCCTGTTCGAGGACGACGTGCTTCTCGACGCGGGATTGCTGGCTTACTGCTGCGCTAAATTCCTCGACAAACCTTACATCGTGCAAAGCAAGGAGTGGAGGGCTTATTCCGCCGACGCGTTGAACGAACTCGAGCAGACGCAGCGGTTGTTCAAGGAAGGAAAAAGCGAGGCGGGCGCGCAAATGCTGCACTCGCTTCTCGACCGTGCCGAAGCGTTGAGCGCGACTCTCGGCCGCTTCGGACGCACGATAGTGGAGAAAGCGCGCGTGAAGGCGGCGACTCAAATGTACGCGCACGGCGCGAGCTTAGGCGAGGCTGCGGAATTGACGGCAGCGAACAAGAAGGATTTGGCTGCTTACATCGGCGGAACTCGCCTGCAGGAACAATATTCGACTATCAGCGCGAAGCAGCGCTTCGACAACGCGAAAAAACTGTTTTCGTAAAACCGTTAGTATTTTCCGTGATTCGCTATGACTTTCATCGTTTGCGATTCCAGCTCGCTCATCTCGCTCAGCGACACGTGCAACATCGACGTCTTCCGCTTCCTGCGCGGCCACGGCGGCGAATTCGCGATTCCTCCCGCAGTCGAGGAAGAAATAATCGGGCGTCCCCTGCAGCTGAAGCAATACGCTTTTTCTGCAGTGCGCTTGCGCAAGCTAGTTGAAGACGGAATCGTGCGAACCGACGTGCCCTCGCGGCTCGCTAGCGAAAAGCAAAGCATCGAAAACGCGGCTAACGCCGCAATCCGAGTTGACGGCAAGCCGCTGCGGCTCATTCACTCGGGCGAGGCGGAGTGCCTCGCGTTGCTCAAGCTTTGCTCGGAAAAGCAGAAGACGCTTCTAGTAGACGAGAAGACGGTGCGCCTGCTGCTCGAGTCGCCGAACAAGCTCGTCGAACGCTTGCGCGGGGAATACGAAGGGCGCGTAGAAATCGACAGCGCGGGAATGAACGCGTTGAGGGCGGGACTCGAGCGCGTGACCGTCGTTCGCAGCACTGAACTCATCGCCGTCGCAGCGTCGCTCGGTTTTTTCGCTGATTACGGCCAACTTGCGGGCGACGCGACGCGAACCGCTCTCGCGGCGCTGCAGCTTGCGGGTTGCAGTATTTCGAGCGACGAGCTTCGCGATTACGCTTCCATCGTCAAATGAGCAAGCTATTTTCGCGCTTTCGATTTCGCTTGTTTCAAATTTTTATTTAGCTTCGCTTAGGGGGATACTTGTACTGGCGTAACTTTTCTAGAAAAAAGGCAGCTAAAAAAATTTTGGGGTTGATAGTACCAAAATCTAAATTTTTGAGGTGGCGTATTTCTTCAGGGTTTAGGCTAGAGTTTGCACCAAACACTTTTTTCTTTTCCGCAACAGCTAACTGCAGAAGCTGTTCATCAGGCAACTCTCCAGCGTATTTCTGTTGCATTATGCCGCTTTGCTTGAAGAGCTTTAATATCATGAGCCGTCTCGCTTTACGCCCTATGCGTCCGTCAGCTCCGACAAGATGAAACTGGGTGCTAGTAAAAAGTTCTTTAGTCAGTTTTCCATCAAGCATGCTAAGTGCTTGTTTCAGATTGCTTAAAACGATCGGCGAGTTTTTATCGTGAATATTTATTTCATTAAGGCCATTCTTAACTTCAGTTTTCACTTGTCCTGAGTTTGCGTCCACAAAATCTTTGTGTCTGTCAATCCCAGTAACTTCCAAAAGTGTTTCATCGCCACAATGACGAATCAAGCTGGCTATTTTAATAAGCGCATGCTCTGAGGCGCGGCTATCAGGCCCTGCTTCAATTTTTCTGGCGGAAAGAGTGGCTTCGATATTTATCTGCACTGGTTTTGGCGGTGTTTTAGGTGTTCGCGTCGGCATTGATCTCGAAACCTCGGTTATAGCTAGCAACAATAGTTTTATTCGCGCTTGCTTTAAACCTTTTTCATGAAACTCCGCTTCGCCAGCATAATCGACTGGAACGACTCCATTTACGAAGGAAAAATCGCGAGCGTAGTCTACCTCGTCGGCTGCCCGTTGCGCTGCCCCTGGTGCTACAGCGGCGCCCTCGTAACCGCGCCGAACGAGTGCTCGAGCGAGAAACCCGTCGAATTCTTTTTGAACCACTTATTGAAGCAGCGCGACAAGTGCAACGCGGTCGTCTTCACCGGCGGCGAGCCGTGCGAACAGGAAAACGCGTTGGCGGAGCTCTGCGTGAAATTGCGCGGCGAAGGATTCGCGGTAAAAATCGAGACGAGCGGTTACTATCCGGAAGCGCTCGCGGGACTCATTCCGAACATCGATTTCGTATCGCTCGACATCAAAACGCGCCTCGAGCAAGACGATTACGCGAAAGCGTGCGGATTCAACGGAAACGCGGAACTCCTCGTCAGCAACGTCTTGCGCAGCATTGCGTTTCTGGAAACGCGCGGCGCGCAGTACGGCGTGGAATGGGAAGCGCGAACGACGATCGTTCCGCAACTAAACGACGACGCGCAAACAATTCGCGAAATCGCTCGGCACGCGAAAAACGCGGGCGCTTACGCGCTGCAAGCGCTTGAAACGCAGGACCGCGAGTTCGTCGATTCGGGCTTCGCTCAAAACGCGAGCGAACCCTCGCGCGAAAAAATGCTCGAGCTCGCGGCAGCGGCGAAGGAAGCGCTGGCAGCGTTCGGAGAAAACACGAATGTAATAGTGCGAATGAAGAATGCTGAAGCGAAAATTTGAAAAAAAGCTGAAAAAGGAGAATTGAACGGGAGAGAAATTGAATGGATTTCGGGGAAGCGGCGCGGATAATTCGAAGCGCGCTTGACGCCGAGCGGCTTTGCCTCGTCGTCGGCGCGTGCCTCGTGCGCTATGAAGGCCGCGCCGCGAGCAAGCTCAGCGAAGGCGACCGTTTGCTCGTAATCAAGCCTGACGGAACGTTTCTCGTGCACCAAGGCAAGGGAATGGCGGCGATTAACTACCAAGGCCCTGGTGCAGTAGTCAAAGCCGAAGCTACGAACGAAGAGCTTATCGTAACCGCGGAGCGCTCTAAGCCTATGCGCGAAGTAATCGAAGCGCACTTCAAACGAATCGACTTTGCTCAATCGTTCGCAATGCGCGACGATTCGAAACTCAAGCTTTTCGGGAGCGAGCGCGAGCTTGCGAAGCTGCTCGCGCAAGACTTGCATTTGATCGAGAAGGGACTCGTGCCCGTGCAGGAGGAAAGTACGCTGCCGAAGGGCGCGATAGACATTCTTGCGCGGGACGCGCTTGGTCACCTTGTTGTAATCGAGCTCAAGCGCCGTGACGCGGGACTCGATGCGGCGACGCAGCTCGCGCGCTACGTTGCAGAATTGCGGAAACGCAAGGGAGAAGTCGTGCGCGGAATCTTGTGCTCGCCGAAAATCACGCCGAACGCGCTGAAGATGCTTGAAGAGAAGGGTTTCGAGTGGTTCAAGCTCGACTACGAAATCGCGAATCCCAGCACGCGAATAAAAGGGCTTCAAAAAAAACAGAAGATGATGACTGAGTTTTAATTGAATTTTAACTGAGTTGTGACTGCATCGCGTTGCGGGCTTTGCGGCGAGTATTTAAAATCAAGGCGCTTTAATGAAAGCCGAGGCGTTAAAGTTTTGCGCAACCTGCAAAAACAAGTATTCGTTTTGATGATTCTGTGCGCGGCGATAGCGCTCTTGGTCGGCTACCAGACTGGCGGAGTGATTTCCGCGCCGAAGCAGGACTGCCCGGAAGCGTCGGGGCAGGCGTTTCCAACGGTAATCGCGCCCAACGCGTGCTCGAAGGAAAACTTGAACGACGAATTCTCGGTGCGCTTAAAACTACCCGCCGTCGACAGAAACAACCAAGGCGCGCTTGCCGACCTCGTCGTCGAGCGCAGCGCTGGAGACGGCGCCGTATTCGTGCGCTTCAGCGGCAGCAGCCCGTTGATCAATCCCGACACTCAGACTTCGCTGCGCACCGCTCTCGACGTAGCGCAAAGAATCTCCGGCAAAAACCTCGCAGGCAAAAACTTGTACTACTCGATTTCCACGAGTTCCGACGTAGTCGGCGGACAAAGCGCTGGCGCGGCAATGACCGTGGCGACAATCGCCGTGCTTAAAGGCGAAACGCTTCGTCCCGACGCATTGATTACCGGAACAATCGAAGCGGACGGCGGCATAGGGCAGGTAGGCAAGGTTTTCGAGAAAGCGCAGGCGCTTAAAGCCGAGGGCTATTCGCTTTTCGTCGTGCCTGCAGGCGAAGGAAGGCAGAGCGTTCCAAAAGAGTCGTGCGAAGACGTTCAAGCGCCTGACGGGACGACGACGCGCGAGTGCACTACAGCCTACAAAATCGTTGACGTCGGCGAGGAAACGGGCATACGCGTTGTCGAAGCGAAAAACATTCGCGAAGCTTACGCGCTAATGAAACGCGGTTGAACCGCACGACCAACCGACGGTCAATCGAATAACTCCCTCTAAACCGCCGCTTTCTTAAAACGCGACAGACTAATTCTCGCTTAATGGCAAAACAAAAGCGTTCGCTTAAGCATTCGCTGAACTTCCTGCTCGTCGCAGCAATAATAATCGTTTGCGCGGCCGCAGCCGCGCTTTTCTTGGGCTACGCGCTTTTTCCGTCATCGCGCGAAACACGGTTTCAAGCCGCGGCGGTAAGCGATTCAGGCGAAGGCGTCATCGTCGATTTCGCGCTGCGCTCGCGCCCAGGCAACGGCGCGCTCCTCATAAACGTGGAAAACGCCGAATGGCGCGCGGACGCTGAAAAGTCTTTCCGTGCGAGCCGCGAGCACGCCGAAAACTTTCTCGGCGTTCCGCTTTCGAACCGCGACTACGAGCTCGAGTTGCGTTCGCGGGAAGGCGGGGTGGAAGGCGAAAGCGCTGGCGCCGCGTTCGCAATAGCGATTATCGCGAATTACTTGAACGCTGAGCCGCGAAGCGACGCGATTGTTTCGGCTGCGCTGGATTCCGAAAATTCAAGCAACGAAGCGCTGCTCCCAATCGGCGGGGCTGAAGAAAAAATTCTTGCTGCCGCGCAAGCAGGCAAGCGCGTTTTCGTAGTCGCGCAAGACCAAACGCTGAAATACGAGGGCGAGCTCGCGCGGCGAATTCAAGTCGAGCGCGCGCGAACTCTGTGCGAAGCCGTGCAAGCGCTTCTCCGCCGAACGAGTTAAAAAGCCGCGAAGCAATATTTTAGTCCGCGCGGGGGTCGCCTAGTGGCTATGGCGGCAAACGGATCGTTTCCTTTTTTACGGAAATGATTTTTTTTCGTCCGCAAGCCTGCTACTTGGCTTAAAGCCTTGTGGAAAGCTGTTAGCGCATTTCGCGCTGCGCGGGTTCGAAAGCACTTTTTTGCCTGCGGGCAAAAACCTGCGCTAAAAAAGTGCCGAACATCCCGCTCCCCGCGCTCTCCTCATTTTCGATTTTGAGTTTTTCAAAGCCGAATGCTTATTTTAATGCTCCTAGCATAAACTAAGTCCGAGGGCTCGTAGCTCAGCCTGGATAGAGCGATTGCCTCCTAAGCAAGAGGTCGGGGGTTCGAATCCCCCCGAGCCCGCTAAAAAAACGCCGTGCACGAACACGAAAAACCGGCGCGCCGAGAAAAGCAAATGCGGTTGAACATTCAAGCAAGTTCGCAAACCGAATTATTAATCGAACCGCAACCACACAAACTTATTTTTAAACCAACGCGCTAATAGCCCGAGCATTAGGTCCCCCGCTAAAAAGTTTACGCTGACTAAAAACAAAAAAGGTTTGCAAGATGAGTGAAAAACAATGGCACGCAGTGCCAGCAAGCGAAGCGCTTCGCATTCTAAACTCCAGCGAAAAAGGCTTGAGTGAAAAAGAAGCGAGCGAACGTTTGAAGCGCCACGGGCCGAACGAACTCCAAAAAGCAAGGAAGAAAACCCCGCTCAAATTGTTTTTAGAGCAGTTCAAAAACATTCTGATAATCGTGATGCTGACCGCTGCTGTGGTATCAGTACTCATCGGGGAATTCCTCGACGCGGCCGCGATGTTCGCGATAATACTACTTTCAGCGGTTTTGGGATTCATACAAGACTACCGCGCGGAAAAAGCAATGGAAGCGCTTGAAAAAATTTTCGCGCCTTCCGCGAGAGTCTTCAGGGACGGAAAAGAAAAAAAAGTGGCGGCGAAGGAACTCGTTCCAGGCGACGTCGTTTTACTCGAAGCGGGCGACATCGTTCCAGCCGACGCGAGAATCCTGGAACACGCCAGTTTACAAATAGATGAAGCGAGCTTGACGGGAGAGTCAGTGCCTTCCGCGAAATTTACGCAGTCACTAAAGCTCGAGACTTCCATCACAGACCAAGAAAACATGGCATTCGCAGGCACGGCCGTCACTTACGGTAAAGGCAAGGCAGTCATAGTGGCCACCGGAATGTCGACGGAATTCGGAAAAATCGCTTCATCCATTCAACAAGAAAAGGAATCTAAAACACCGTTACAAACCAAAGTCGAGGAAATGAGCAAGCAAATAGGAATGGTGGTCGTCGCATTAATAACAATCGTGTTCGTCGGCGGAATATTCCTCGAAAACATCGAGCCGACCGAAATGCTGTTGTTTTCGCTCAGCCTTGCGGTCGCCGCCATCCCGAGTTCCTTGCCCGCACTCGTGACAATCAGTTTGGCTGTGGGCGCCAAGGAACTTGCTAGAAAAAAAATGATTATCCGCAAGCTTCCTGCCGCGGAAAGCCTTGGCGCTGCAACCGTGATTTGTTCCGACAAAACCGGGACGATAACGAAAAACGAGATGACCGTAACGCGAATTTACCTGGCTGGACGCGAACTTCAAGTGACTGGCTCAGGCTACGTGCCGCAAGGAGAATTCTTGACTTGCGAAGGAAAAAAGATAGAACCCGAAAAACTGCGAAACCTCGCGTTGTTTCTTGAAATCGGGGTTTTGTGCAACAACGCTAAAATGAGCGTGGAAAACGGCAAATATACGGTGTTGGGCGATCCGACTGAAGGCGCGCTCTTGGTTCTGGCGGAAAAAGCCGGCCTGGATCAAACGAAGGCACTTGAAAAATATTCGGTCGTTCGAGAACTGCCTTTCGACTCTGACAGAAAAATAATGACTGTTATCGTAAAGCAAAAGAAAAATAAAACCGGCGGCGAACTCGCGTTGATTAAAGGCGCTCCGGAACTACTGCTCAAACGCTGCGACAGGATTTTGGAAGACGGAATAAAGCGAAAGCTGACGCGGAAAGATGTCGAAAAAATACTGGAAGCGAACGATCGCTTCGCCGACGATGCTTTGCGAGTCCTAGGGTTTGCGTTCAACGACCGCGTCCCGAAAAATCCAAGCGTGGAAAACACCGAAAAAAACCTTGTTTTCCTGGGTTTGGCAGGCATGATTGATCCTCCGCGCGAGGAAGTTTGCGAGGCGGTCAAAAAAACTCGGGAAGCGGGAATACAAGTAATCGTGATAACGGGAGACCACGCTTTGACGACGAAAGCGGTAGCCAAAAAAATCGGGTTGTTCGAAGAAGGCGATTTGATAGTTACGGGAGAAGAAATCGATGGTATGAGTGATGCGGAACTGGCGCGAAAAATAGATAGAGTCAGAATCTTCGCGCGCACGCTGCCGTTGCACAAATCTCGGATAGTTGAAGCGTTAAAGAAAAAAGGGCACGTTGTCGCTATGACTGGCGACGGAGTAAACGACGCGCCAGCGCTCAAGAAAGCAGACATAGGCATATCGATGGGCATAACGGGCACCGAAGTAGCCAAGGAAGTTTCGAAAGCGATTCTAGCGGATGACAATTTTGCGACGATAGTCAACGCGGTGAGTGAAGGCAGGAACATTTACGACAAGATAATAAAGTCGACGAAATATTTGTTGTCTTGCAACGCTGGCGAGATAGTCATCGTCGTCAGCGCGTTATTCGCTAGAATGCCACTGCCTCTTGTTCCAATGCAGATTCTTTTTATGAACCTGCTTACGGACGGCTTGCCGGCGTTGGGGCTTGGCTTCGAAAGCGCGGAAGAAGAAGCGATGAAGCGCCCGCCTAGAAACCCGTCTGAAAAACCCCTCACGAAACCGTTGATGGGAGTAATGCTGTTGTTCGGCTTGATAATGGGGTTAGGAAGCTTTTGGCTGTTTACTACTTACTTGCACGAAGGACTGGAAAAAGCTCGGACCGTAGCATTCACTACGCTCGTCATGTTCGAAATGTTCGCTGCCTTAGGAAGCAGGTCGTTATACCCGTTCCGCAAACTCAATCCGTTAACGAACAAATGGTTGACGCTAGGCATAGCTTCTTCAATAATACTTCAACTAGTGTTGATTTACTGGGCGCCGCTTCAACCAATATTCAAAACAGTCCCGCTTGACGCCTACGACTGGCTCAAAATCTTGGTCGTGTCGAGCTTTGGATTCGTGTTAATGGAAGCCGGAAAGTTTTTGCTGCCTGTGGAAAAAAGAAAGGCGGATGAAGCGCCAGCTAAATCAAGCGGAGCAGCCGTTAAATCCGCTTGAAAAAAATGATTGTAGTTTCAACAGAGAAAACAAAAAAAACAGAAAACTAGTCGCCGTTATTCTTTGAAACACAATCAGCGCTTCTTACGCACGGCTCGAACCAACGCGTCGATCCGTTCGTCGAGATAACGCTTGTCGATTTTGTTGTCAAGCGAAGAATCGATTTTGTCTAGCTCCTTCTTCAACGCAATCGCCGCGTCTTCGAGTCCAGCTATTTTGTGTTCGACGTCGGCGAAACCCGCGTCCGAAGCCTTGCGAAAGTCGTGCATCGTTTTCACGAGCCAAGCGAAAACGCCGAGAATCACGATTACGAGCACGAAAGCGATTATTCCGAAGTCACTCATTCAAACCACCCGTTTCTCTCTCCCCCCAAAAAAAACAAAAAAACAAAAAAACCAAGCCGAACAAGCTGCTTAATCTTTATCCTCGCGCTCTCTCCCTTGCTTCCGCTTTCCAGTCGCGCTCACTGCAGCGACCCGTTCGCGCTGTTTCTGGAGTTTCTGTAATTCCTTCTCTTCTTCGAGCTCGTGCGCTGCATCCGCGAGTTTTTTTTCGACGAGCGTGGCAGTAACCTTCTCTGCGGCTTTGGCGCTCAGTTTCGCCATGGATTTGCGGAACTCGTTCAAGTAAAAACTGATTTCACCCAACCGGCTGTTGGCGTCGCCGAATTTGCGCCGCGTTTTCCGCGAAAACCAGTAGAGCGCTAGCGCGTAAGCGGCTAGCCCGAGAAGAAAAAAGCCCACGACGACCGCGAAAAGCTCTATTGCTTCCATCAACCCACCAAAAAACTGCGAAACAGCAAACGCACGCGTTTGTCAAACTCGTTCAATTCTTGCACGACAACGTATTTAATTGTTTTTCACAGAACATTCAGATTCATTCAGAGTTTAATCAGTAGCTTATCAGCATTTTCATTTCAAGCTTCCGCCGCGAATCGCCGCCGCGTTCTGCCGAATCTTGAAAACAGCTAGGCAAAGCAGCGCCACGCAAACGAACGCTAGAAGGAAAAGCCAGTCCGCGCTCGCCGGACGCACTACGCTCAACTGCAGGTAAGCGCGCCCGAACACCGTCTCGCCGCCGCCAGAAACCGTCGCCACCGCCGCGTTGGCAACGAAAGTCCCTTCCACGGCGGGAGTCCACTCTAATTGCAGCACGCGCTTTTCCCCAGGCCCGACTTGCAGGACCGGCGACTCGAGCGCGGCAATGGTTTCCCCGTTCTCGCCGCTGGCGCCCGTCGCGTTGGTTATCGCAATTTTCAGCGAGACGTTTAGCGCGTTCGAGCCGTCGTTCGAAAACAGCGCCGCGAACTTCACCGCGCGTCCGGGGTTCGTGCGCCACGACGCGACGACCGCGGTTTCCTCTCCCTCCGCACCCGCGGCGATAACGAACCCAGCGAGCGAGCCAGCGTTTTCCGGGAGGGGAGAAGCGATATCAGCGGAGTCGTTTGAAGCGGCAGCAGTTGCGGTGAGGGAACGCGTTTCGCTCTCGTTTTGCGCGCCGTCGGCGTCAACGCACTCGACAGACCACGTTCGTTCGCCTTCGGAAACGCTCGCGTGAACGAGGACAGGCAGATTTTTGTAAGCCGCGATGTCCGAGAGCGCGACTGCGCTGTCTACGAGGAGGGAGCACGACAACGGCGATTTTCCGGAAGCGCTGAATTCGAACTTGTTGTCCCCCGCCGAGGCGGTAGCGTTCGCCTCGGGTTTTTGCAGCATGACGTCAAAAGCGCCAGCTGGAAGCGCAAAGAACGCGGAGGCTAGGAACGTAAACAAAATGATGAAAGCGAAAAGCCGCACTAGCTCCAACCCGCGTTTTTTACGCTCGAGAGATTAAATAAAGCCTTCGATTTCGACTTCGATTTCGAACTTGCGAGCCGCCGGCGCCACCGATAATGTTTTTAAAAGGCTGGCGCTAATTCTCCCCACCGATTTTTATCGCTAGAAAAAATAAAACAGAAAAACAGAGTGTTGTTTTCGAAATGCCTTTCCACGGATTATTCGCTTGGCTGCGCGGCTTTTTCGGCTCGCGCAAGACCTTCAGCCTCGGGCTTTACGGTAGCACTAACGTAGGCAAGACTACTCTCGCGAACCGCATTTCAATGGATTGGACGGGCGAACCCGTCGGCACGGTCAGCGAGATTCCGCACGAGACGCGCGCCGTGCAAAAGAAGGAGCGAATCGAGATTAGCGTTGACGGCAAACGCCTAACCATGAATCTCCTCGACATGCCTGGAATCGCGACGAAAGTGGATTACCGCGAGTTCGTGCGCTTTGGGATGAAGCCGCAGGAAGCGCAGCAGCGCGCGAAGGAAGCTACGAAGGGAGTAGTGGAAGCGATAAAGTGGCTCGAGCACGTTGACGTCGCGCTAGTCGTGATGGACGCGTGCCAAGACCCGTATACGCAAGTCAACCTAACGATTCTCGGCAACCTCGAGGCGCGGAATATTCCCGTCATAATCGTCGCGAACAAAATCGACAAGAAGAATTCGAAGCCCGAGCGCATTCGCGCGGCTTTCCCGCAGCACCGCGTCGTAGAAATAAGCGCGTTGAAGGGAGACAACATCAACTTGCTTTACAAGGAACTCGCCAAAACGGCTTGAAAACAGAAAAAGAATTTAAAAAAAGCTTGAAAAAAATTGGAAAAAACGAAAAACCGAGTGAACGCGAAATGTCTGTGCAAATAGAATTCGTTTCCGCCGCGACTCTCGCGAACAAGACTAGCGCGGAAAAAATCAGGTTCATATTGTCAACCGTGCGGCAGGACAAGATAATCGTCCTCGAGCAAGCGCTCACGCCGGCAGAGGAGAAGGAACTCATCACGCAAACCATGGGCAGCGTGTCGAAGCGCTTTCCGGGAATCGAGGTTTCGTCGCTCAGCGACGCGCCGGCGCAGGACTTGCGCTCGATGCTCATAAAAATGCTCGGCGGGAAAACGGGACTCACGGTGGTCGGGCCGTCGAGCCTCGTCAAGCAAATCAAGCGCGACCCAGGCAAGCTGCGGCTGCTCGCCAACGGCTGAAAACGCGCGAAAAACCGAAATCCTAAAATCTAAAAATTAAGAATTAAGCGATTGAAGGGGTAATGCTTTGTGCCTCACAAGTGCGTGCGATGCGGGAAAGTCTTCGTAAACAACTCGCCCGAGTTGCTGAAAGGCTGCAATTGCGGGAGCCGCGTGTTCGTATTCTTGCGCGACGACCAGATTACGCTGCGAGAGCTCGAGCAAAGCGGAATCACGCCGACGAGCGAGCAAAAGGAAAAGGCGGCTGAAGAGGCGATTGACTCGAAGGAGCTCGCGTGGCTTGAGGAAGAATTAGCGCCGCTGACGGTTGAAAAACCCGTGTCGATCGATTACGATGCGGCCGAGAATTTGCGCGTGCTCGAGGAAGGAGCATACGAGCTCAACGTTTCTTCGCTGATGCGCGGGGACCCGTTGGTCGTGAAAAGCGAGAAAGGCGTTTACTACATTCGCTTGCCCGAGTTCGCAAAGCGGCGCGCCCGAAAGAAAAAATAATCTTCTCGAGTTTTAAGGTTTTCCAAGCTCGGCAAGAGGCGCTTCGTAAAAACAAGGCGAACTAGTCGTTTCAATCGTTTCGTCGCCAGAGTCGCAAACCGGTTTCGCCGAACACACGACGTATTCCTTGAAGCAGTTGGCGCGTCTGTAGAAAACCACTATCCCGCCGAAGTTTTCAACGCTTTCCGTAGCAAAACCGTTCGGACAAGGCGAAAATAAGGGAAACACTAATTTGTACGAAACCGCGACTTTTTTCTTGCAGCGAACCTCGGTTTCGGCAACGCGCTTTTTGTCAACCGGCGTCGCCTCTGGACTCCGGGTTTGTTCAGTTGGCTCGGGATTGGAAATGGTTTCCGTTGCTTCGGGCTCGCCTTGGAAAGAAAATTCTACTTTTGCCTGGAACGGGTTGGTGCTCTTGCCTGAAATGCGTTTCGATTGAATCAATCGCAGGCTTACGGAATAGAGAGACGCGTCAGGGCTTTTCGAAACAAGCATCACCCGTTTGCCGCTTTTTTCTTCCAACCAAACGCCGCCCTCGGAGAAATCGGTCGCTTGAAATTCCGCGCCCCCGATTTTGACGGAATCGCCTTCGCACAAGTTGAAAACGCCGGCGCCCGCATACGCGTTGCTCAGAACTTTTAGTTGAACTTCCTTGTGAATGCCGAACTCGTCCGAATCAGCGCGTATCGTAGCGTCGTTCTCCGCAATCCACGGTTGATTGAGAGAGATTCTGCTGCGGTCGTCGTTCAACTTGACTGTGATGCTCGCGCGGGAAGGCCAATCGCGCCAAACCTTGCCCGACGACTGCTCCGCTTCCTCGACTTTGCCGCCGACGCAGCGGTAATTAGTCGGGTTGTTGAAGGCACCGCGAAGCACCGACAAAGCCGGTTCACTGATCTTTCTTCCAGTCGCGAGCTCGTAATAGCTTTGCGTTTCCCTTCCGTTGGCGACAACGATTTGTTTAACATAACTCCCGGCTGGAAGAGAGCCGTAGGACCGCGGGCAAACGATTTTCGCGGTTTTCGTCACGGTTTGCGAGCCGGATTCTTGCAAAATCTCGCCTGACAAAAAGTCAAACAACGCCACGCGGTAATCGTAGACGCTTTTCGAATCGCTTCGGCTGATCTTAAACATAGAATCGGAAAAAACCTTTTTCGTTTCCTCTTCGTTGTTGGTCAAGCGCACCGCGGCCAAGCTCACCTGCCTGCACTTTCGGGCGGTATAAACACGCGCGCTGGGCTCGCTTCCGGGCTCGCTTCCGAGTTGCGCGCCTATAAGCTCGAATTGCACGCTGATTTTTTTTTCAAGCGTTGGAAGCACGGGTTCCTGATACGACGGAAACGAACTAGCATCGGGCGTTGGACTTGGAGGCGAATATTCTGAGAAAACCGCGCCAACCGGTAATAAAACAATCCAGCAGAAAATTAAACACACAACAGCAAAACGCGTCATGTTTTTCACCGATTAAATTCTTGAGCCGTTACTTCAAATACTTTTTGATGCGGCGCTTCTCGTTGTGCTTGAAAACCGTCGTGCCCTTCGCGTTGTTCGTCGTGCGTTCTCCGAACCCGCTCGCCCGAGCGAGGTCGACTTCAGTCGCCTCCCACCCGCCTTGCCGCGTTTTTTGCGCTACGATCGAAAGCGTGTTCACGACGCGGCCGCCTGCTTCGCCCGCAGCGCGCACTACGTCGCTCACGGCGGCGCGCGATGCTTCGCCGTAGCAAGCTGAAAACAAAGCGATTTTCTTGTTCCTCCAAACGCCTTCGCTTTCTTTCCCGCTTTCTTTCTCGCTTTCTTTCCCGCTTTCTTTGCCTTCTTCTTTTTCATTACCGTTTTTCTTGCCGTTTTCTTTGCCGCGCAGCGCGCGCAGAACGCAGTCGCTCGCGTAATTCCAGAAGAATCTGCGGTGGGAAGTGAAACCAAGAAAAACTAGTTCCGCTTCGGAAACGCACGCTTCGCAAGCGTTTTTAGCGACGACGGGTTGTTCGCCTGCTTCGCGGCAGCCTTCAGCGATTTCGCGGCCGAGGAGCAGGAGAACGTCGTCGTCCTCGCAAGTCAGCACAACGATTTTCAAAACCAATCTTCCCTCAAAGGCGTTAAGCGGGTTTAAATAATAAAGTCGCGTATTAAGCCGCGGTGGGAAGGGCTGTGGGAAAAAAGAAAACCAGCGCTAAAACCAAGACTAGAACCAGTGCTAAACCCAAGGCTAAAACAGAAACTAAAAAAGAAGCTAAACCCAAAGCAAATCGCAAGAGCGATGCTCCCGCGCGCCGCGTTTTCGTTTCGCCGAGCGTTCTCGCGATAGATTACGGGCACGCTGCGGAAGAAATCCGAAAAGCCGAGAGGCTTGGCGCGGACGCATTTCATTTCGACGTTATGGACGGACACTTCGTTCCGAACATTTCTTTCGGCCCGGATTTCGTGCGCGACTTGCGCAAAGCAAGCAAAAAACCGTTCACAGTGCATTTAATGATTAGCGAGCCCCAGCGTTATTGGAAAGAGTTTGCGAAACACTTGCGCAACGGCGATTGCATTGAATTCCATGTTGAAGCTTTAGCTGAAGAAGGCGAAACCAACAAACTCTTGAGCGAAATCCGGGGTTTCGGAATGAAAGCTGGCATCGCCATAGACTTGGAAACTCCAGTCGAAAAGGCGTTGCCTTTCGTGCAGTTCTGCGACGAAATCCTCGTCATGAGCGTGAAAGCCGGCTTCGGCGGGCAATCGTTTCACCTCGGCGCGATAGAAAAAATCAGGAAGCTGCGCGAAGCGATTGACGCTTTGCCGCGCGGCTCGAAACGCCC
>JAZDKN010000026.1:0-3531 GCA_043803065.1 Microcaldota archaeon | reverse complement strand
GCAAAAACAGCCGCTTTTCGCGGCGGTGGCGGTTGTGCCGCCCGCGCCAAAGAAAAGCGACGTAGCAGGCGAAAAAGCGCCGCAAGCATCGAAAGCGTCGCTGGAATCGATTTTCAAAAGGCTTCACACGAGCGTCAAGGGCTTAAAGAGCGTTGGTGCGAGCGCGAAAGGCGGCGCCAGCAAAAGCGTCGGCAAAAAAGAGGCTAAAGAGGCGGTTGCCTCAGCAAAGAAAAAAACTGGTAAGAAGTGAATTTGTAAATGAAGATTTTGCAGGAATATTCCCTTGAAAGCGACGGCGTGCCGGCGGACGTCGTAATCGCAGAAAAAGACGAGGAGTACATCAAAACTTACGATTTAAGGCACGCCAAAACGCGGCAGGCGACGAACGTCGTTCTGAACTACTTGAAAGAACGCATCATTGAAGCGACGAACATTAAAATCTCGGAAGTCATCAACTCGCGCGAAGCGGAAAGCGTGCGCAGCCGCCTCATAGAAAAAGCGCACGAACTCGTGCGAAAGGAACTCGGCGGGTTAAGCCAAGTCGAGGAAAACATGCTCGTCGGCCGCTTGGCGCACGAAATGCTGGGACTCGGGGACCTCGAACTCCTTCTCGCTGACGAGAACCTCGAGGAAATAGTAGTCAACAGCGCGAACGAACCAATCTTCGTTTACCACAAGAAGCTCGGCTGGCTGAAAACGAACTTGCGCTTGCAAAGCGAAGAACAAATCCAAAACTACGCTTCAATCATCGGCAGGCGCGTCGGAAAACAAATCACGGTCTTAAACCCGTTGATGGACGCGCACTTGTTGAGCGGAAACCGCGTGAACGCGACTCTCTCGCCGATTTCATCTAAAGGAAACGGAATAACGATTCGCAAATTCCGCGCGGACCCTTGGACCATAGTAAACTTCATCGACCCCGCCCTCAACACGCTCAACAGCGAAACCGCTGCGCTGCTTTGGCAAGCGGTGCAGTACGAAATGAACATTCTCGTCGCAGGCGGCACGGCGAGCGGCAAAACCTCTTTTCTCAACTCGTTGCTCGTGTTCACGCCGCCCAACCAGCGCGTCGTCTCGATTGAAGACAGCGTGGCGGGCGAATCGAAAATGCTCTTCGAAAAAAACGGCGTTCTGCAGTACGGCACCATAGCGTCTCTCGCGGATTCAGCGCTTGAAAAAGAAAAAACAGTGCTTGCCGACGGCACGGAAGTTTCGACGGCGAACGACGACGTCAAGGTTTTCGCGATGAACCGCGCCGGGAAAATCGTTTTGGCCGAACCATCTGCGTTCATCAGACACCGAGTCAACAAAAAAATGTTTGAAGTAACGCTTGCTACGGGAAAGCGCATTCGAGTTACGGGAGACCACTCGCTGTTCGGCTTGCGCGGCAACAAGATCATTCCCGTGAAGGCGAGGGAACTCGCGCCTGGTTCGCTCGTGGCGACGCCTCGCGCCCTCAAGGCGGAAGGCGGCCGCAAGAACTTCGATTTGTTGGACGACCGAAACGTGTTCGATGGCTTCATGGTGAAAGGCGGAGCACGGTTCGGCGAATTCATCGCTTCCAAGAAAACCGTTTTGAAGAGGCGCTGTTCAAAACCGGCGTTGCGCCACTACTTGCGTGAACGAGTTCTTCCATCAAAGTTGTTCTACGAGGCGCTCGAAGGCGAGAGAAAAAACGAAGGAAAAGCAATCCTGGACAGGCTCGACGCCGTCGAAGAATTCAGGAGCGAGCTCGCGATAGTCGCAAAGAGAGGGAGCCGCTTTCGGCCGCGGGTTTTGCTGCCCACTCTCGTCGAGTTCGACGCGCAACTCGCGGAGTTCGCCGGCTTGTGGCTTGCCGACGGTTCTTTCGACAAGACCTCGGTGATACTCAGCGTGGTTGACGAGCAAAGCAGGCGCGTCGTGAAAAGCGTGGCGGAGCGCTTCGATTGCAACGTCAAGTTCCACAGCGACGGCATCTCGCTCATGCTTAACTCGAAAGCGTTCAAAGCGTTTTTCCAGAAACTGCTTGGTTTCGACGGCAACGCGTACACAAAACGCGTTCCAAAATGGGTTTTCTCGTGCGACTCGCAAGCGGTAGCGGGACTGTTAAGAGGTTACTTCAGCGGCGACGGATGGGTAAGGAAGAACGAAGTTGCGGTGCGCTCGTCATCGCTCGGAATGCTGGAAGACATGCAAACGCTTTTGCTGCGGTTCGGGGTTCCGCTGAGAATAAGCCGGCGCGAGCGCAAGGACAAAACCTTTGAGGCGCGCGTTTCCGGAGCGAAATTCCTCGCCGAATTCAGGGACTCGATAGGCTTCCTGCCGTCGTACAAGCAGGAGAAACTGTTTCGGGCGACGCTTAGAACGCCTCACGACGTTTCGGACGTCGTTCCACTCGACAAAAAATCTTACTTGGAACTCAAGCACGCGGCGGGCGACGCGTTCAAGAAAACGCTGACTTACAAGAGTTGGAAGTCTTGGCACGGCTCTTACGTCACGACTGGTAAGAACATCGGCAGAGAACAACTCAAAAAAATGGTTTTGATGGCTGCAAGCAACGGCACGCAATCGCATGGCGCGCTGACCAGCGAGTTGCGCGAACTCTCGCTCAACGATTTGGCGTGGGAGCGAGTAACCGCGGTCTCGGAAAAAAATTTCGAAGGATTCGTCTATGACTTAAGCGTACCCGGCTGCGAAAGCTTCGTTTGCGAAAACATCGTTGCGCACAACACGCGCGAGCTCGTCCTCCCTGATTTTCTTCATTGGACTCCGCTCGTCACTCGCGAAGCGAACCCCGAGGGAAAAGGGGAAGTCAGCATGCTCGACTTGATAGTCAATTCGCTGCGAATGCGCCCGGACCGCATAGTCCTCGGTGAAGTGCGCAGGCAACGCGAGGCTGAAGTATTGTTCGAGGCGATGCACACGGGGCACGCGGTTTACGCCACGCTGCACGCGGACGAGGCGCGGCAAGTGCGCTCGCGCTTGATTTCGCCTCCGATCGAACTACCCGAAACCATGCTTGGAGCGTTGCACCTCATCGTCGTGCAGTACCGCCAGAGGCGTACCGGTATAAGGCGCACGTTCGAAATCGCTGAAGTCGTTCCCGAAGAAAAAGGCGTGTCGCTGAATATCACGTACAAGTGGGACCCGCGCGACGACGCCATGCGCAAGGTGTCGGAAAGCGTGCGCGTAGTTAACGATTTAGTAATGCACACGGGGTTGAGCGGCAAGGAAATCCAGGCCGACTTGAGCGACAAGAAACGAGTACTCGAGTACATGGTAACGAAAAAAGTGTTTCAAGTGAACGACGTCGGTCGCATAGTCGGGTGGTACTACCGCGACCCCGAACGCCTCGACAAATTCGTTTCCAAAAAGCTCGACCCGACTCCGCTCATCAAGCACGAAACCGAGGCGGGCGGCTTGGGCGCGCCGAGCGCGCCGGAAACCAAAACGTGAATGAGTGAACGCCGGCTAACACGCTAGCGGGAAACGCGCGATAAAAGCGCAGAAAAAAAGCGCGGGAAAATCGCAATCGCAAACTCGCATGAA
>JAZDKN010000025.1:0-8102 GCA_043803065.1 Microcaldota archaeon | reverse complement strand
GCTTCGCGCGGCCCAACAGCCAGAAAAAGAATGACCGTAACGCAAGAAGCGAGCAGACTCAGCGAAATAAGCGGGAGAATAACCAACGTCACGCAAGCTTACGCTGAAGACTCGCGAGCTGCCGGCGCTACGGAATTGAATTTGACCATACTGTGGAAGTTGTACGGCGAACTCAACGCGCTGCACGCTCAAGCGAACAACGCTTCGTCAAACGCTTCCGACGCGGCCGCCGTCGCGTTCGACCGCAAAGCGAGCGAAACAGAGGAAAAACTCGCTTTCTTCGAGGCGACGCGCACGGACTACGCCGAAAGCGTAATCGCGCTCAACAACGCCACGCTTGAAGTAAACAAGATAGGGGTTAAATACGGGACTGGCGACGAACGCGTGGCTTCGCTGCAAAAAGACTTGCGCGCCGTTCAACTCTTTTCCAAAAGCCAAAACGACTTGCTGCGGGACGCGATGACTACGAGCGCCGTTTTTCAAGCCGTGACGGCGAACGCGACTGCTCTCAGCGCGCGCGCTGCGACTCTCGCGCCAAAGGAAAACCAGCTTGACTTCGTGCTAATAGGCGGCGTAATCATCCTCATAGGCGCCGGAGTAGGCGTCTTCTATTACTTGCGCAAGAAAAAGGAAGGCGGGGGCAGGGAAACCAAGCCCGTCACCAAAGAAATCATCGGTTCGGGCCCGCGGACGTTCACTTGAAAAAACCGATTCAACGCCCCCCAGCAAACTAAAAACCGACTTGCAGTTGGTTTGGAAAAAGCGAGTGGGGGAACCGAGATTCGAACTCGGGTCACGGCCACCCCAAGGCCGTAGCATAGCCAAGCTAGCCCATTCCCCCGAATAGCGCAACATTATGAACGCGCGCATTTAAAGAAGATTAGTTGCAAACGGAATTGAAATCCGAAAGCTCCACGAATCCGGAAGCGCCGAGATTCAATAGCGCTTGAAAGGAAGCAAGTCGTCGATGAAATCGATTTGCGACACGAACATGCGGCGGCAACAATAACGCTTTATGTCGAGGTCGTCGAGAATCTTTTCAGGCTTCTCCCCCGCTTTCACGCGCGTCTGAAAATCATCGTAGTGTTCTGCAACCGGGAAACCACAACTCCAACAACGAACGGGAACCAGCATTCTCCAACGCCTCCTTTACTACGTCAATCCGACAACGACAACAAACCCAAAAGTTTAACGGTAGGATTTCGTGAACCGAGCACGCGCGCCCGGGCCCTTGAACTTCTTGGGCTCGACGCGCCGAAAATCCTCGACTAGAAGCGAGCGGCCGTACTCGACCAAACGCTTTTTGAGTTCCTCGTCGCCAGCCGCGGCGACTAGCGCGCGCGCAATCGCGGTTCGCGCGGCTTGAACTTGCCCCATCCGCCCGCCACCTCGCGCGACGACGTCGATATCGTAATTAGAAGCGTCAATCAACTGCAACGGTTCGCTCAACACCGCTCGCTCCACGGGTGAGTGTATCGCGCTCAAGGCGAGGCCGTTGAAGCGCACCACGCCTTTGCCTGGGCGCAGGCTAGCCCGCGCAACGGCTTCCTTTCGCTTTCCCCGCTGCACCAAGAACTTCTTTTTTTTCTGTTTCGCGATTTTCTTTACCGCAACGGCTTCTTGCCCGGCGGACGCACCAATTTTCTTTTTAGCAGCCATTCCCAAAACCAACTCGATCAAACCAATTTCAATTTAATTTTTTTTTCATTTTCGTTTTTTAAAGCGTTTTTTCAAGCGTTCAACGGAGTCCAACCGAGCCTCTTGCAGATTTCGCTCACCGAAACTTGGCCGCGGCCGAGCGCTTCCTGCGTCTTCGGCGCTTTCTCGCGCTTCGCGCCCTGCAATTCGCTGGGGCCAGCGCCGTAGAAAACGATTATGCGGTGAAAAGCCGCGTGCCCGCGCGCGGTATGCCACGGCAGCATTCCGCGAATGGTTCGCTTGAAAAACAAGTCGGGGCGCCTCGGCCAGTGCGCGCTGTGCTCGGGATTCGCCTTGTCCTGCTGCAGCCTGCGCTTGAAGTATTTGCGCGCGATTTCCTCGGCGTTGCCGGAAAAAACGGCTTTCTCCGCGTTAACGATGCGCACTTCGTTGCCCGCCAGCGCTTCGTGCGCGACTACTGCCGCGAGTCTTCCGACTACAGCGCCGTCAGCATCGAAAACAATTATTTTCTTGACGTCGCGCTTGATTTTTTTCGCGTTTCCTTTCGTTTGAGTTCCTTTTTCAACCATGAAAACCACGATTCAACAAACAACAAGATTCAACAAAATCACAGTATAAATCACAATACCATCCTGACTTTTTTTCCGCTTGGATTTCGCTCGGCAAGCTTCGCCAGCGGCATCGCCTCGCACTTCGCCTTATTCAGCTTTCCAACCGCGGTCTTCGAAGCCTTGAAGTAGCCGACGACGAGCGAGTGCTTGACGTCGCCAGCTGCGAGCAGTTTGCCTGGAAACGCGACGATTTCGCCTTCACGCGTGATTGCGTCAAGCCGCGCGAGATTCATTTCGCTGCGCGAGCGCGCAGGCGCGTGCAACCGCTCGGCGCACGCGCGCCATACGCGCGACTTGTTCTTGCGCCCCGTTTTTTCGAGGAACGCTATCAAGCGCAGAGTCGACAATGCTTCCGGACCAATGCTACCCAATTTTTTCACCGTTTTTTTCAAACGTTTTTAAGTTTTCAAGCGCGATGCAGGGGAGGGGATTTGAACCCCCGAACCCCTAAGGGACAGACACCTCAAGCCTGCGCGTTTGACCAGGCTTCGCTACCCCTGCGTCCCCCAACAACGTCATTCCTTAGACTCTTTAGATTCTCTGGATTCCTTCAATTCCTTCTCCTTCAACTCTTTCGACTCTTTCAATTCCTTAGCGTCCTTGTCTTTCTTCGCCTTTTTTTTCTTTTCCGCTTTTCTTTCCTTCTCCTTCTTCTCTGCTTTCTCCTCTTTGGTGTCAGCCTGCCTTTCTACCGCCTGCTCGGAAAGATTTACGTGAGACTGCGCGCCCTCAAGCGCTTCCTCGGCGGCCTTCGCTGCGGCTTCGGCCGCTTCTTTTTCCGCGGCTGCTTTCGCCGCCGCTGCTTCATCCGCGAGCTTCTCGAGCTTCCTCGGGTTTTTTATCCCGTCTTCGACGAATTCGAGTTGCGCCGCCACGAGCTTTAGGCTGCGCTCGAGCTGTTCGCGCGCGGTGAGGTTGTTGTACGATTCGATGAACAAAACGAATTCGCCTTCCTTCGGGCGGACGGTGACAGCGGTTTTCGGGCACGACTCGACGCAGTTCTCGCACAAGATGCATTCGCTTGGCTCGGTAAGCTTGATTTGAGGCGAAATGATTTTTTTGGGGCAAGCGTTCACGCACTCGCCGCACTTGTCGCACTTCGACGAAACGCGGAATTCGGGCAACGCGCCGTAAGAAGCGAGCGCACTCTGGAATTTCGCGTGCTCGCGCGCCCTGCCTTGAATCGCGTTCGCTTCCAACTTGAGTTTCTGCCCCTTGCCGAGCTTTATCACGGGGATTCGCTCGCAAAAAACGCGGATTACGGGGTCGGCGCTTTGCAGTTCGCGCGAGTACACGACTCGAGGCGCTTCCGCCGCGTCGGCTTCAAGGCTGAAAACGATTTGCGCTTGCTGCGAAACGCCTTCCTCGAAAGTCAATGGCACGAGCGCCAAACGGTTCGCGAGGTATTCGTTGAACAACGGCGACGTGTTCTCGTAAAACGAAATTTCGTCAATCGCGAAAGCAGGAACCTCGCTGTTTACGGCGCGCCGCAGCGCATTCAAGAAATGCTCGTCCACCTCGCGCACAGCGATGCACAACTTGTTCGGCGCCGACTCTTTCAAAACCTCGATTTTCATGAAAACCAACCCGGTGCAACCGTTTTTCCTTATTCCGCCGTCTTTTGTTTTTTGTCTTTTGCTTTTTTCTTTTGCTTTTTGTTTTTCTTTTTTTCGTTTTTTCTTTTTTCTTTTTGTAAGCTTAAACTCTCCTGCCGCGTTTCCCGCCGGGGCGCTTCGTCGTGTCAGTCGGAATCGGAGTCGCATCCTCGATCTTGCCGATGCGCAAACCCGAGCGCGCGAGAGCGCGAATAGCCGCTTGCGCGCCCGCGCCCGGTGTTTTAGAACCGTGGCCGCCTGGCGCGCGCACTCGAACGTGCACGCCCGTAATACCGCGCTCTTTTGCTTTTTCAGCGGCTTTGAACGTCGCCTGCATTGCAGCGTACGGCCCGCCTTCCTCGCGGTCCGCTTTCACAATCATTCCGCCGCTCGCCGCAGCGATCGTTTCCGCCCCGCTCAAGTCGGTAATCGTTATAATCGTGTCGTTCTTGGAAGAGTAAATGTGAGCCACGCCCCACAACTCTTGGCGAAACGCCGGAGCGTAATCGCGCCTCGGCTGCGCAGCCGACGCTGTGGCCGCAGCAGCAGTCGCAGTAGTCACTGCAGTCGCTTGCGCTTCGCTCGCCCGCGCTTCGGTCGAGGCATCAACGATTGTTGTAGTAGCCTTCGCTTCTTCCTTTTCTTTTTTAGCGTCTTCAGCCATTTTTACTTTGCCTCTTTCTTGGCTCCCTTTGATTCGTCCTTCGCGTTCTTCTCCGCCTTCGCTTCCTTCGGTTCTGCCGCTTCATTCACCGGCTTAGCTTCCTTAAGCCTCGCCGCAGCAGCTGCGGCGCCAGGAGCGGGCACCGAACCAGCAATTGGTTTGCCGAACCAGTCGACTGCGCTCTCCTCAACGAATTTCGCGAGATACGACGGAGAGCTAACGCGTTTTCCGTTAACCGCGATGTGACCGTGTACTACGAGTTGGCGCGCCTGGCGCATGGTTTGTGCCAAACGCTTCTTGAATACGATTGACTGGAGTCTTCGCGCAAGAATGTCGCGCACGCCGAGCGTCAGCACGTCGTCGAGAGTGCAAGTTGGATTGTTTAGCAGGAAAGAGCGGACGCGCTTCAACACGCGTTCCGTGCGCTCGGAAATGTTTTTTCCTTTCTTGGAAAGCAAGCGCCTAGCTTCGCGGCGAATCTTGCGCATCATCGTGTCCATTCGCCAGAGCTCGCGCGAATTCTTTAGCCCGAATTCCTCGCGCAGTCCCTTGTCTTCCTCAATGCGCTTGTGCTCCCACAATTTTTTAGGGGTTTCGTACTGGCGCCTTGCTTTCTTCGGGTCTCCCATGAAAACACTACCTGCGACTGCGAAAAATTATTTTTTGCTTTATTTCTTTTCTTTTTCCCCGCCCTTGTCTTGCGCGCTCGACGCTGCGGCGGCCTTCTGCGCCTTCATCGCCTTCTTGAGAACTCCCACCGTTAGTCCGCTGCGACCGGTGGTGCGCGAGTGCTGTCCGCGCACGCGCTGGCCCAAACCGAATCGGTAACCCTTCCACGAGCGCGCATTCTTCTCGCCTTCGACGTCCTGGCGAATCGCGAACTGCAAGTCCGCCATCGTCAAATGCTTGTCCGAACCCGATTCCTTGTCGCGAGCGCGATTCAGTTGAAAAGAGCGAACGCCGTGTTTTGAAGGCGCCTTCACGATTTCCTCTATCGCGGCGAGGTCCTCATCCTTCATCTCGCCAACCCACTCGCTTTCCTTTAACCCGAGTTCCTTGCGTGCCGCGCGGGCGAGATTGGAAGCGAGAGCGTGTCCCACGCCGCGAATCTTGCGGAGCGCGCTGCGCAACGGAGTGTGCCCCTCGATATCCTTCCCGAGAATTCTAACTATTCCCTTGAAATCCTTGCTTTCCTTCCCCGTCATTTTAACCGTGATGCCTTTGTAGGATTGCGGCGCGTGCGCGGCGGCAGCCGTCGCCTTCGCTTCCTGCTTCGCGCCAGGCTTGACTATGACCGCTCTCTGCAGAGCGGCTGCTGCGCCTGAAGCGGGCTTCTGCGTTTGCTTTGGCGTTTGCGCCGATTGCTTTTCCTTCGTTTTATCGTCAACCAATACGAATCACTTAAGCATCACTTGCGCTGAACAAACTGAACAAAAAATCAAGCGCCGGGACTGAGAAATCCGCTGCTCTCGCTTGTCTTGATTGCTTTTATCGCGTTTTTTATGTTCGCTTTTCGAGAGCGGTTTCGAACTCAGGAGGCCCTTTCGGGCCACACGCTTTACGGGCTCAATCCGTGCACCCGAATTCGGGCAACCGGAAAAAAAGCGTTTTCCAAGCGTGCGCATTAACCACTCTGCCATCCCGGCGCAACAATTGTTTTGCTTTCGCCGCTTAAAAAAGCGTCTGCAAAACGCAGAAAAACGCTGGGAAAACAGAGCAGCAAGCTTCCGCGAGTTCGCCGCGCTTCGCGCGGCTTCTCTCGAAAGAGTAATTATTTTTGCGGAACGGCTTTAAAAACCCTTCGAAAACGGAGAAAACGGAAAACGGAGAAAATGAGAACTAAGGAAGAAGGCAAAAAGAGCAAAGGCAAGCTTTTTTAATTACAGTCCGCTGAAGATTATCGGGTGATTTAATGAAGAATTTCGAGTTGCTGGGTTTGAGCGCAGTGTTTTTAGTGGTTTTGATAACTGGTTTTGCGGAGTTTTCTTCAGCGGTTGGTTCTTGCAACGACACGGACGGAGGACTAAATTACGGCTTGCCGGGAGCCGTCACTGGTTATTTGACTTCCAACCCTATAACTTACTTTCACACGGGAGACTGGTGTATCAACAGATTGCAGTTGAAAGAAGCCTACTGCAACGGCACAACACACGCCTATAAGTACGTGTACTGCGCGGACGTCGGTTTTCCTTACGGTTGCGTCACGAACCAGAACGGAGGCTATTGCCAGAGTATCGCGCCCAGCGTACGGCCTTCCCCAACAACTACGTCTTGCTTTGAATCCGACGGCGGAATAAATTACGAAACGCGCGGTTACGTGGACGGGTACACGCGCGGATGGTACTTCAACTATAAGGATACGTGCGTTACCCGCCAGGATTTGCGCGAATACTACTGCGACAACGGAGTGTTTAAGTCAGTCATCAAGAGATGCTCGAGTCCCGGCGTTAGCCTTGCGGTAAAGTATTGCCAGCAAACCGGGCACCCTGCTGATAACGGCGCTTGCTACACCGCGCCAGCTCCCGCGCCTGAACAACCAATCGACCAAACGCTGTTGCTAGTCGCGGGAATAATAATAGTCGTAATTGCAATAGTCTGGTTCGCGAGAGGCAAGTTCGGTAAAAGCGCGAAACACGGAAAGAAAAAGTAATTCCCGCTTTTTTGTCTTTCCTTTTTTCTTTCTAGCCTAGATTAGCGTCCAGCTCTGGCGCGCTAGCGTTATTGATCAAAAAGCTTGAATAACTCGCGAAACGTCGAAAGCCAAGCCGTTGCGCCGTTTCTTGATTTCCTCGCTCGACAGCAACGCGTCAGCGAAGCACACGAGCTCGCCTTTCAAACTCAGCACTTGCACTGCCTCGCCTCTCGCGATTTCCTCGTCGAGCGCGCAAATTCCGGGAATCGCCACGTTCGCTCCCGTCGTAATCGGCCGCAGCGCGTCGTCGTCGACCACTACGCGCTTCAAGTGAATTCCTTCCTCTATCGGCAAAACGCATTCCCGCAACGACGCTTCGTTTCCGCGTTCGCGCGCTAGCCAAACTCGGTCGCTCAACTCTTGAAGCGTAACGCATTCTTCCTCGCGAAAACCCGCGGCTTCCGTTCGACGCAGTTCCGCCATCACCGCGGCGTTGTCGAGCACGCTACTCAAATCCTCGACTAGCTTGCGCACGTAAAAACCCGCCTCGACGTCGCACTCGAACAACGCGAAACGCTTGCTATCGTCGATTTCGAGAACGTCGAGAGAAAAAACTTCGCGCACGCGCAAACGCCGCGCTACAGCGCTCGCTAGCGGCGGCGTCTGGTAAATCTTGCCGCGGAAACGCTGGAACGCCTTCTCAAGCGAATTTTTCTGAACCGGTTTCTCGAAGCGCGTCAAGCAAACGTATTTCTTCCGCTCTTTCGACAGGAAGCCGCTCGCTTTGCAAGCGGCGCCGAGCATTACGGGCAAGACGCCGCTCACGTCGGGGTCGAGCGTGCCGCTGTGTCCCGTCTTCTCGACTCCGAAAACGCTGAGGATTCGGCGCGTAAACGCGCTCGTTTCGTGGCTGCTCGGGCCGCACGGCTTGTCAATCAACG
>JAZDKN010000024.1:0-4054 GCA_043803065.1 Microcaldota archaeon | reverse complement strand
CCTGAAATTCGCAAACCCATCCAAGATTTGAACGCGCTGCGAAAATATCGGAACGTAATTAAAAGAGTTCTGAAAGAATTTATTGACTCAGACGCGTTCCGCAGGTGAAGCGGTCGCGTCTCCAGTTTTATTTTTTCAACCAAGCCGTTATTTAAACGGCCGCGCGTTAAAAACTCCCCGACTTAAAAAAAAGTTCCGACTTAATAACATCCAGAATTAAAAACTTCCCGCCATCGGTGCATAAACTTGTTTGGATTGGAACAGCTAGTCATCGATTTTTTGAGGAACGAGTGGCTCGTAGCGTTCGCCCTTGGATTCCTCCCGATTTCCGAAGTCCGCGGCGCGGTAATTTACGCTTTATCCGTCGGACGCCCTGAACTCGTTCTCGTAGGCGCTTTCGCGAACGTTCTCGCCGCGCCCGCGATACTCGCGATTTGGAAAATCGTTAACATTCCGTGGTGGGGACGACTGATTCTCGGAAAGAGTTTGGACGACAAAATTCGTTCGTTCACGCGCGAAAACGAGAAATGGGGTTTCTTCGCGCTCGCCGTCTTCATCGGCATCCCTTTGCCCGTAACCGGCGTTTACACGGGAACGCTCGTCGGCCGCCTCGTCGGAATGAAGCGCCGCTGGATAATCGCCGCTTCCATCGTCGGAGTAGTTATTTCCGGCGTCATAACTTTCGCAGTGGTTTCAGGCGTGTTGTCGGGATTGCGCATGCTTTAAAAACAACCGCGCGCCAAATAATCGTTCCCTTTCAAAATGTCGGTTAAAACAACGCTTGCCCGCGAAAAATTTTTCGCGTTGCGAGCCTCGTTTCCGGAATAAAGGTGGTTTTTCGAATGGGTGCATTCAAGTACATCAAGAACTCGTTTCGCGAGTCCTACGCGCAGCGCTCGGAAGCGTACCGCGCGCGATTGCGCGCGTGGCGCAAAGGCGAAAGCATAGCACGAGTCGAAAAGCCTGCTAATCCGTTGCGCGCTCGCGAGCTCGGCTACAGCGCGAAACGCGAGTTCGTAATCGTGCGCGTGCGAGTTCCTAGAGGAAAACGCCGCAGGAACAAGCCCGACCAAGGCCGTAAGCCAGCGAAAAACCGCAAGTTCGAGAACCCTGGAAAACCGTGGCAGTGGTTCGCGCAACAACGCGCGTTGCGCCGTTTTCCGAATCTCGAGCTAGTGAACAGTTACTGGGTGGGTGAAGACGGGACGGCAGCGTATTACGAAGTCATTCTCCGCAATGCGTGGAGCAGCAAGCCGAAGCTTAACCCGAAAGCAGTAAAAAAAGTTCAAGCTGTGCAAGCCGCGGTTAACGCTGGAGGCAAAGCGCCGAAAGCGAAAAGAAAGTTCTGGTAGGCTTGCGGACTGATTTTTCTTTTCCTTTTAGTTTTTAAGTTTCTTGTTTTTGTTTTTTAGTTTTTTAGTTTCCCCGTATTTTTATTTTTCCGTTGTTAGCACTGCTTTGATTCTGCGAACGCCCGCGCTCACCGCTTCCTCTTTGAGAATGCGAAAGCGCCCGAAACGAGCGAGTTCGCCCGTGTTGCGCGCGTGCGGGCCCGTGCAAACTTCCTTGCTGAAAGAACCAACCGCGTAAACGGAAACGCGTTCAGGCGCGTACTTTTCGTCGAAAAACGCGAGCGCGCCTTCCTTGCGCGCTTCATCAAGCGATTCCTCGCGCCGCTCGACAGGCAGCTTCGCGTCAATCGCCTCGTTCACCAGCGCTTCCGCTTTCTTTAATTCTTCGCTCGTCATTTTGCGGTCGAAAGAGAAATCGAAACGCAAACGCTCTTTCGTAATGTTCGAGCCCTTCTGTTGAACGCGCGAACCGAGCACGCGCCGCAGCGCGGCGTGGAGAAGGTGCGTCGCCGTGTGCAGCGCCGTAGTTTCCGCGCTTTCGTCCGCTAGCCCGGAACGAAACTTTTGTTCCGCGCCTTTTCGCGACAACGCTTGGTGCCGCTCGAACTCTTTTTCGAACGCTCGCTTGTCGATGGAAATACCTTTTTCTTTCGCGAGTTCAATCGTCATCTCGAGCGGGAAACCGAACGATTGGTAGAGAAGAAAAGCGTCTTTCGCGGAAACAGCCTTGTTTTGCTCGACGAGGCGCTCGAAAGAACGAACGCCTTTGCCGAGAACCTGCGTGAACCGCGCTTCCTCCTTGCCGAGTTCCGAGATAATGAACTCCCTGTTTTTCTCTAGTTCGGGCCAATCAGCACCCATCGTTTGTACGACGATTCCCGCGATGTCACCACAAAAATTTTTATTGATTCCCAGCAAGCGGCCGTGGCGAATTCCTCGTCGTATAAGCCTACGCAAAACGTAGCCTTGCTCGACGTTGCTCGGCACGACTCTGCCGTTTTCCGCGAGAATGAAGCAAGCGGCGCGCAAGTGATCCGCGACGATTCGCTTTGAAACCGTTGCACTGGCGGCATTCATCGTTTTTCCGCTGCTGCCGAGCGAATCGATTTCCTTCATTATAGGCTCGAACAATTCCGTCTCGTAATCGTTTTTCTTGCTCGTCAGCATCGCGAGTGTGCGCTCGACTCCCATTCCCGTGTCAACGTTGCGTTGCGCGAGCTTCCCGAAAACGCCGTCGGCGCGCTTGTCGTACTGAATGAAAACGTCGTTCCAAACCTCGAAATATTTCCCGCAACCGCAACCCGGCTTGCATTTTTCACTGCATTTCGGCGCGCCGCTGTCGAAAAACATTTCCGTGTCCGGACCGCAAGGCCCAGTCGCGCCCGCGGGACCCCACCAATTATCCTTCTTCGGCAGAAAAAAGATTTTGTCTCCAGGAATTCCGAGCGAACGCCACGCTTGCGCGCTCTCGTCATCGCGCGGCGCGTCCTCATCGCCTGCGAAAACCGTTACGCTGAGCCTGCGGGCGTCGAGCCCGAGCCAACGCTTGTCCGTCAAAAACTCGTAGCTCCACTCGATCGCCTCGCGCTTGAAGTAGTCGCCTAAACTCCAGTTGCCGAGCATCTCGAAGAAAGTGTGGTGAAACGCGTCCCCGACTTCGTCGATGTCGTCAGTGCGCAAGCATTTCTGGACGTTCACGAGGCGTTTTCCCGCAGGGTGAGGCTGGCCTAGCAGGAACGGAACGAGCGGGTGCATTCCAGCCGTAGTGAAAAGCACTGTGGAATCGTTTTCCGGCACTAGCGACGCGCTTGGGATTATCGCGTGTCCTTTTTCCTCGAAAAACGAAAGAAATTTTTCGCGCAGCTTGCGCGCAGTCCAAGACAAAAACAATTCACCGCCGCAAATCAAAACACAATATCGTGGAAAGGAAAGAATTTTAGTATGACAGGCATTTAAAGTTTAACTCTGCAAACCATTTAAAGTCCCCCAAGCGAAATACTTGGCGATCTCAAGCGAAAAATCGATCGCAAAGTTGATTGCAAGCGAGTTGATTGTTTTTGGGTAAAGCCCGTTTCCTGGCGTCAGGCGCTTTCGCCAGCGACATGTCGCTCGAAGCTAACGTGCGAACGCCTTACGCTAAAGGCTGTTTCATCGAAGCCATAATCAATCTCGACCGAATCATCGACTTTCAACTCGAAATGCTTTTAGCGCAGGCTTACGCAAAGCCTGAAACGCTCGAAGTCGTCAACGAGTTCAAGCGAGTTTTCCGGCTCACCGGCGCCAAAACAGCGGAAATGCTTTCGCACAAGAAAACGATTCCGCACTCGCTTTACTCAAAAATCAACCGGTTCAAGGGCGTGCGCGGCATTCTCGCTCACGACGCGCTCGGCGAGTACGCCTTGCTTTCGAAAGAACAAGAAGCGTGGGAACGCATTAGCTCGCAAGAGGAATTCGACGCTGAAAGCAGAAAGAAAATCGACGAAGCGCTGCGCTTTGGAGAGGAAATTCACGCGGAACTCTTGGAAGCGCGGCGCAAACTGGCGGCAGAACAACCGCAGCATTTGAGACAGTAACAAAAACAGTAGCGAACGGTGATAAGCGTGAGTTGGCGTTCCTCAATTGGCCGCAATCGTTTTCCAAACGTTTTCGACCAGAAATTCAGTTGGTATCAGGATAATCCGAAGGACGACCCGCTACGCGCG
>JAZDKN010000023.1:0-2305 GCA_043803065.1 Microcaldota archaeon | reverse complement strand
CTGAATACATTGCAGCGAGCTGCAGCTCGTGCCAATACCTGCACGCGTGTACTTATTTTGGTGCAAATTTCGTCTTTGCATCTGAGGGATACCTGTTTCTGGCGCTGATTTTGCTTGTAGTGCCGCTTTTGTTGGCCTTCGCAGTCACCTACTTGATTGAGAAAAACAAGCGCTGATCTTTCGTCCGCGGGTTCACTTGTTTTTGATGAGCTCGAGCAAGCCGTCAATGCGCTTGTTGAGGTAATCGTAATCTATTTTCTCGTCGACTTCGTCCTTCACGTCTTCCAGCGTGGCTTTCAGCTTGACGGCGTGGTTTTCAACTCGCGAAATCTTTTCCTCGAGCGCAGTCGTTTCTTCAAGCACGTCAGTCTTGAACCGGTGCACTGTTTTAACCAAAAGCAGGAACAACGCGATAGCGGATACGAGCAGAACCGCAGTAACGGCGTCGAAACTCACTTCGAGAATTGCAGGAATCATGCGACCGCAACCTCCTTAACCAAATCCTTTTTCGATAAAAGCAGCGCAGTCGCTTCGCTCAAGCGCGCATCGCACTGTTTGAGCCCCGCCTTCTCTTTTTGCAGGCGCTTCAGCGATTGCGTTTCGCGGTGGATTTCCTTCAACGCCGCTTCCGCGTAGTCGATGCGCTGCCCCGAGCGCGTCAACGCGTCTTGCGTCGCGCGCATGGCTTGCGCGGCGTCGAGCCATAGGAGCGCGCCGAAGCCTATGAAGCCGGCGAGAATGAGTTGTTCAATCAATCCCATGAGTTTAAAGCAACGCGCCGCAGGTATAAAAAGTTTGACGCGGCGCTCGCGCTGGAGAACGTAATGAAGAGCGTGGCGGCAACGGGCTTTCCCTTCTTTCGAAAGTACTCGCGGCGTCGTAAGAGTGCTTTACTTCTGCGTTCGGAATGAGAGCAGGTAGTTCCACTCCCCTGTGGCCGCCAACAGCCATTATTTTGCGTTGAAGGGTTTTTAAACCTATTTTTGCTCTGCGCAAAACTCATTTCTTGCGCAGCGAGTAGAACGCGTGGTCTTGCTCGAATGGCTCGAGGCGCAACTCCTCAGCAATCGAGAAAATCGGGGCGACGGCCTTCTTGAACTCGGCGTAACTCTCTTCGGGTGGAGCCACGCTGGAAATGCACTGCGATTTTACTGCGATCAAGGCAGCGCCCCCTTTTTCGAGAAAACGCGCGTTTTGGATTAAGATTTCCGCCTGCTGCGGGTCGGCGACGTCTTCGAAAACGCAGTCGACTTTTCCGCCTTCGATTTCCTTAACGTACTCTTCGGGCTTGCGTGCGTCCGCAAGCAGGGGCAGCATGTTATCGCGCGTTTCGCAAACGCGGAGAAGGTCACGCATGGCGCGCGGAGCGAATTCGACGCAGTAAACGACGCCTTTCGCGCCGACGACGTCGCTTACGAACGACGGTGTAGCGCCTTGCGCCGCGCCGAGGTAGAGAACGCTCGCGCCCGGCTTTATGGGCAGCGAGCGCAAGCCTTTCGCGATTGCGGCGGCGAGCTTGCTTTGCTTTGGGTTCCACTCGCGGTATTCGTTTCCGCCTTCCTCGCGCAGCGCTTCGCCGTGCACTCGGAAGCCGCGGACGGAGTTGCGCACGCAAAGCTTGCGCTGTCCTGCGTCGAGAAAAACTCCTGGGAATAATTGTTTGAACGCCATGCGTTTATTTGCGCGGCGCGGTTTAAATCAGTCGCGGAAAACCAGTTTGTTATCCTAAAACTTATTTCTTCGCTTTGCTTTTGCGACGGCTTCCGCGCTTGGGTTTTTCGGCTTTCTTTACTTCAGTTTCTTCCTTCGCTTCCTTTTTATCGCTTTCTTCGCTTTCTTCTTTTTCCGCTGCGCCGGGCTTGCGTCCCGCGAGAATGAATGCAACGAAGAGTCCAGCGATTAACGCCACGAGAAATCCCGCGAGCCCGGTGTAAAGTCCAGTGAACTCGCCGGTCGGGCCGCCGATTGCGGCGCCGCTGCCGCACGCCGCTTCATCGCGCAATTCAATCGCCGCCGCGAGCGAGCGCGTTGTTTGCGCGGCGTTGCTTTTGACTGCAATGCTAAGCGAGCGAACGCCTGACGTCGCGCCAGCTGGCGCGGTCAGCGCGAGCGTTACTTGCTTGCTTTCGCCTTGCGCGATGCTTACCGCGTAAGCGCTCGCGCTGGCAGCGAAGCCTTGCGCCTGCGCCGTAACCGCGTAAGAATCGAGGCTGCGGCCGTTGTTCTTAATCGTAAGCGTGAAGTTTTTCGTTTCGTTTGCGCAAAAAGAAGCGTTGCTCGGTTCGAGCGCAGCGTCGAACGCGTT
>JAZDKN010000022.1:0-2603 GCA_043803065.1 Microcaldota archaeon | reverse complement strand
TTCCGCGACGCGTTTTTCGACTATGAATTCGCGAGCACGGCCACGGGCTGCGGCGGCTCCGGAACTCCAGATTTCGAGGCGCTAAGCGACAGTTACCTGTCTACGGCGGCACGCGAACTCAACTCAAGCGGGGTTTACACGAGCTATTCGAATTTAGTCATACAAACCGGCGCGTCCCCAGAAGTGCTGCCTGAGTTTGACGAGGCAGTTATTACCAACGCAACGTTCGATTTGTTCGTCAGCTACGGCAGCGCAAGAAAAAACGAGTCCGTCTTCCTCGAACAAAGAATAGACGTGAACTACACGGGAATAAGCAGCTCGGGAGTTTGGAAAGCGAACGCCAGCGGGCTTGAAATAACGGTCTACTGCTAAGCGTTTTTATTGCGCCGAACCAGCGTTTTTCGCTTTTTTCTTTTCCGCAGCGCGGTTTCGGACTCGCTGGAAAGCGCGGGTTTGGGAATCGCTTTTAAATGCGCGTGCGCTTAGAATTTAAGGGTTAAACCGCAAGGCCACTCAAACGCCGAAGGTGCTTTTTTACGGACTCGTTCAAATCAATCGTCGCGCTCGCAGGCTTAATCGTCGTGTTGATGCTCGCCTACTCTATTCTGCCGAAACCGGAAACGAAAACAACTAGTGACGACGCTTACACGCTGTTTTTGAACGACTTGGCGCAGCAAGGCATTGCCCGAGACGAGATTCAAGTATTCAACTTCACTCGCAGCGGAGACGCGTGGACCGCCGACGTAATCGTAACGCGCGCGCCGCACTCGAAATGCCCGACTTCTGAAAAACGCTCTTACTCCGACGTTCTTTCTTTCAAGTATCGACCCGAACAATTAATCAAAGACTGCGCCGCGCGCTCGCCCATCGTTCTGCGTGAAGAAGCGATAATCGATTCAGGCGTTATCCCGCAAACAGCCGGCGCGGATTACGCGTGCGCTTTTTCCGCCGGAGAACTCGCTTACTACGATAAAGACGAGGCGCTCGCTTACTGCCCCCTCGTTTCGTCCGCAGAACTCTTGTCTTTCGCCCAAGGCGTTCCCGCGGGTTCGTGGGTAATCCAGTGGAACAAGAACGAAGCAACGATTTTCGTTGCCTTGGACGCGTACGGAAACGTGCTGAAAACCTCTTAAACGCGCGTCGTCCCGCTTCCCGCACTCCCAAAAACTTTTTCCGCAACCGCGCGCCGCGCTGCATCCAAGCAACCCGCTTTTTAATTTAACGCGCGTAAGCTATCCGGTGGTGTGTTAATGGGTTTCGTCCGCCTCGGCTGCAAGCCAAACGAAAACGATTTGATAGCGGAATACTATTTTGAGCCGGCGCGCGGCGTTACGCCGGAGTACGCGTGCGAACAACTCGCCGCGGAAAGCTCTATCGGAACGTGGACTGCAATCGCGACTCTCAAGCCAGCCACAGCAAAACGCTTGGCGCCAAAAATCTTTTACTTGAAGCGTAAGGGCACTGGTTTCGTGACGCGCATCGCTTACCCGGACGAATTATTCGAGGCGGGAAGCGTACCGCAATTGATGAGCGCGATAGCCGGAAACGTTTTCGGAATGAAAGTCGTGAACCAACTCCGCCTGAACGACTTTACCTTGACGAAAACGCTCGTCAAAGCATTCAAAGGCCCGCAACTCGGAATCGCGGGAGTACGCAAAATGCTTCGTGTCCCGCGCCGGCCCTTGTGCGGAACGATAATCAAACCCAAAGTCGGCTTGAACGAACGCGAACACGCCGCCGTAGCGTACGATTGCTGGGTTAACGGACTCGACCTCGTGAAAGACGATGAGAATCTCACGAGCATGCGATTCAACGATTTCGAGAATCGGCTCGCCGCGACGCTCGAAGCAATGGACCGCGCGCAAAGCGAGACCGGCGAACGCAAGCTGTACGTCTGCAACGTTTCTGCGGAAACGAACGAGATGCTGCGCCGCGCGCAACTCGTGAAAGACAACGGCGGAAACGTGACGATGATTGATATCCTCACGTGCGGTTGGAGCGCCTTGCAGACGTTACGCGACGCGAACCTGCGGCTCGTTATTCACGCCCACCGAGCGGGACACGCGGCAGTAACGCGCAACCCCCGCCACGGAATAAGCATGCTCGCGCTTGCGAAGTTATCGCGCCTAATCGGTGTTGACAGCCTCCACGTCGGCGCGATTTACGGGAAAATGGAAGGCAGCGCGAACGAAGTCCTCGCACTCGTCAAAGAAATCCAGAGCCCGCGGCTGGCGAAAGACGAAGCGCAAGGCGCGCTCGAGCAAAACTGGTTCGGACTCGCACCCGTTTTCGCCGTTGCGAGCGGCGGATTGCACCCAGGCGTGCTCCCGCAAGTCGTTCGCGCGATGGGGAACGACGTGATCGCGCAGCTTGGGGGCGGAGTCCACGGCCTAAAAGGTGGAAGCGGCGCAGGCTCGCGCGCGACGCGGCAGGCGATTGACGCCATCACTAAATGCATTCCATTGAAAGAGTACGCGGAGACGCACGCGGAGCTCGCGCAAGCTCTCAAACAGTGGGGCACGAAGCCGCCCAAACCCGGAGAATAACTAGATTTTTAATGTTGAAGCGACATGACCCTAATTTGCTTCGTTTCTGACAATCAA
>JAZDKN010000021.1:0-6830 GCA_043803065.1 Microcaldota archaeon | reverse complement strand
GATACTGACGACCTCAAGAATCTCCTCGACGAGCGCAAGGGTTTCGTGCGCGCGGCGTGGTGCGGGGACGCGCGTTGCGAGGAAGCGATTAAGGAGGAGACGGGCGCGAACATTCGCTTGATTCCGTTCGAGGACAAGCCGAGCGGCGATTGCGTTTTGTGCGGAAAGCCGAGCAAGGCGACGGCGTACTTCGCGCGAGGTTATTAAAGCAGCTAATTCGCTAATTATTCCATGAATGTGCCTGCGCGAAAAAAGCCAGTAGTATTCTTGGCTGGAGCGCCTTATTCTGAAGACCACGGTGAAGTACAAGGGTTTAATGAGAAAATCATGAGCGGTAGCTCTTTGATGATTGAACGACTTGGAAAAAACGCTAAATTTGTTGTCCTGGAATCTTGGCGTCCACAAGCGGAATTGTTGAAGCGGATAAGAAAGGAAAAACCTGATCACGTTGCTGTAACTGTTTACGATGAAGAGCTGGAACTAGCAAAAAAATTTATAGAAGGAATCAGAAAGGCAAGCCCGCAAACCAAGATTGACGTGGGAGGACCGATGCCTACAAACAATGCGCTGTTCTGCGCATATTACTTGAACGCTGACTCGGTTTTCGCTGGCAACGCAGTAAAGCCGTACGACGAGTATTTGAGAATAACGAACAGTGGTTTGCCTGTCAGCAAGATTGTTAAAAAACTTGCGGGAATACGTTCCGGAGTATTCAGACTTGGAGAAAATCGGGAAAAACTGGTTGGCAATCGGCCAACTAAACCTGCTTGGCTAACCCAGGCTGAAGTTGATTCCGAAATGAAAACGGATAGTTTGGTAAAGGCTATGGATGAGGATGTGTTGCACATATTCACTTCATTCGGTTGCCCGAGTCGCAAGCAAGGCTGCAGATGCGTTTTTTGTTCTATGCACTTTAAAGCTGCAGTTGCAATGAGCGGAAAGAGAATAGTTGAAGAACTAAAAAAAGTGGTTCTTGCTTCTGGAAAAGGAAAGATACGAGTAGTGTTTGACGATGACGACTTTCTGGTCGACAGAAACCGAACTCTTGAGTTTTTAAAAGACTTCCGAAAATTCGGTTTACACAAAAAAGTGCGGTTTAGTTTCATGACTAATCCAGCGAGTTTGCTATTAAACGGCGAAATAGACTACGAACTGATTAATGAGCTCGAAAAAGCCAACTGGGGCCACGTTCAATTCGGAACTGAAAGCTTCAGCGAGATCGAACGCGATAGACTAGGCAAACCAAGCATAACAAACGAAAAGCTCGAAGAGTTGATACGCATTTTAGACGAAAGAGCAATAGGTCAAGGACACTTTAATATAATTTCAAATCCGCGCACAACGCTGGATTCCCTGCGGGACAACCTGGAAAACGCAAACAGAATAATCGATAAATACAAAACAGTCAGAATAGGGATACCGTATCCGGGACTTTTTGCGGTTGAAGGAAGTCTTTTTGGAAACCGGATTGCGGCGGACGCAATAAAAGATCCAAAATACTTAGAAGCGTTCTATTTCGCAAAAACCCCGTACGGATTTGTAACGCACTTGAAACCGGCTCTTTATCTAAACAAAGAGTTTGGAAAGTTTTACGAATATCACACGCAAAAAGTTTCCGAGCTTCCAAAAAAACAAATACAACAGCTGAAACTGCACCATAACCTCCGCATGAAGCTGTTGCTAAAACATCTTGAAGAGTTCGCGCCTAAAATCCAGGGCGCTGCAACCTAGAATAAAAACAAAAAGAAAAAAGGAAAATCTTTTTTACCTGTAGCCGCGGCGCTCCCCGCGGTCTCCGCGGTCGCGCCTGTCGCCGTAATCCCTGCGCTCGCCTCTATCCCAATCGCGCTGGGGGCGGGAACGCATTTCGTCGCGCGGCTTGTTCTTGCGTTTGACGCGGTTCCCTAGTTCTCCCGCGAGCTTGTTTTGTTCCTCGCGGTTGCCTTCCATAATGCGGAATTCCTTTAGTTTGAGCTTGTTGTCCGAAAAGCGTTCAGTGAACACCGTCGGGTTTTTTTCAATGAGTTTTCTAGCCAGCACTTTGATGTGCCGTCCTTTCACGCGACCCAAGACAAACCACCTTTTTTTCGAAAAACCTTTTTTTCTGTTTTTTCGTTTTTCTTTTTTCGTTCTTTCGTTTTTGCGTTTTTCATAGCCCCGGGCGGATTCGAACCGCCGTCCACAGGTTCAAAGCCTGTTATCCCAAGCCCGCGCTTGCGCGTTTTCCCGAAAAACGAAAAAATCGCTTGACCGCTGAACGCGTTTGGCCGCTAGACGACGGGGCTGCGCGAAGAGAAGTCTTATACCGCGAGAATAATAAAAACCCCCTCTTTTTTAGAGTCCGGCGGCGTAAAGACGAAACACCGGAAACGAAGGGGAAAATAGGAAACGAAGCGAGAAAAAGGAAACGACGGAAAAAGGGAACGGAGGCAGTAGGTTTGTTTCGCTCGAACGACGAAATGGTTGACGACCTCGTTGCGAGAGGCGTCTTGCGCACGCCGAGAATCATCACCGCGTTCCGCGCAGTAGACCGCGCGCGCTTCGTTCCGCCGGCGTTGCGCAGCCAAGCTTACGAGGATTACGCTCTGCCGGTCGCGGCAGGGCAAACGATTTCGCAGCCGCTCGTCGTCGCGGCGATGACTGAAGCGCTTGAACCGCGAAGCGGCGACCGCGTGCTCGACGTGGGCACCGGCACGGGGTACCAAGCCGCGCTGCTCTCGCACATCGTCGGAAAGCGCGGCCGAGTTTTCTGCGTGGAGCGATTGCGCGAGCTTTTCGATTACGCGAAGCAGCGCCTCGCGAACTGCAAAAACGTCGAGCTGCGTTTGGGCGACGGAAGCTTGGGCTGGAAAGAGAAAGCGCCTTTCGATCGCGTCGTAATCGCCGCAGCGGCTCCGCGCGTTCCCGCGCCTGTCGCGGAACAAACGATAGTCGGGGGCGTCATCGTCGCGCCGGTGGAAGGCGCGTTGTGGCTTGAGCTAGCTGTTTTCCGTAAGACGAGCAAGGGTTTTGACCGCAAGGCGTTGATGCCGGTAGTATTCGTTCCTCTCGTCGGCGAACACGGTTACAAAGAGTGAAGACGAAGAAAATGCGTTTTTAAAAGCGGGTCGCGCGTATGCATTCGGGGTTGATTTAGTTGAAGGGTAGCACCAAGGCAGGCACTAAAGGATTCGGTTTAGCAGTAATCGGAGCGCAATGGGGCGATGAAGGAAAAGGAAAAATCGTTCACACTCTAGCGGAGCAAAGCGATTTAGTCGTTCGTTTTCAAGGCGGGCACAACGCGGGACACACTGTTGTCACGAATGGAAAAAAATTCAAGCTGCATCTCGTGCCGAGCGGCGTTATTGCGGGCAAGCGCTCGCTGATCGGCGCGGGCGTAGTCATCGATCCTCGCGCGCTCAAACGCGAAATTAACGAGCTGGCTGCAGGCGGAATCCGAATCAACCAGCGCATTCTCGGAATCGATTATCGCGCGAGCGTCATAATGCCTTGGCACCCCGCGCTCGACGAAGCGCGCGAACACCGACAAAGCTCGTTCGCAACGGCGATGGCGTCAGGAACTTCAAAAACTTCAGGCAGTTCCATCGGCACCACCAAGCGCGGCATCGGCCCGGCTTACGAGGACCGCGCGGCGCGCATCGGACTCGTTTTCGCTGACTTGATCGACGCGGCGGTGCTCAAGGAAAAGGTTTTCGCACTGCACCGTTACAAGCAACGCTTTCTGCACTCTCTGCACTGCGGGCTCGCCGAAAGCCCGGAGCGCGTTTACGCGGAATACGCGGCGCTCGGCCGCGAATTCGCGTTGTTCGCGTGCGACGCCGCAAGCGAAGCCAGCGGCGCAGTCTCGGGCGGTGCGCGAGTGCTTTTCGAGGGCGCGCAAGGAACGTTTCTTGACGTGAGCTTCGGAACTTACCCGTTCGTTACGTCTTCGAACACGATTGCTGGTGGCGCGTGCGTTGGCGCTGGAGTGCCGCCGCGAGCGATAACTCGAGTTGAAGGAGTAGCGAAAGCTTACACGACGCGCGTGGGCAACGGACCGTTTCCGACCGAGCTTTTCGACGCAATAGGAAAGCATTTGCAAGAAAAAGGCGCTGAATTCGGCACGAGCACTGGCCGCCGCAGGCGCTGCGGCTGGCTGGACGCAACGATGCTGCGCCGAGCGCACCAACTGAACGGCTTCGATGGAATTCACTTAACCAAGCTCGATGTTCTCGACGGATTGCGCGAACTCAAAATCGCTGTTGCGCACGAAGTCGGCGGAAAGCGCTTGCGCGAATTCCCGATCGGCGTTCGCGACGCGCAGCGCGCGAAACCGATTTACGAGAAAATGAAGGGTTTCTCGCGCGTGGATTGGCGGCGAGTAGTCGAAGAAGGACGAAAGAAGGGCTTCGACGCGTTACCGAGCGAGGCGCGAGCGTACGTCAGCAGAATCGAATCGCTTGTTGGAGTGCCGATAATGAGCGTGAGCGTTGGCGCTGGGCGCGACGACATAATTTTCGCTAAATAATTCGTCAGTTCGTCAGCCGATTTTCTCGTACTCGAACTTGTAATCCCCGTCAGGCACGCCCTTCCAAACGAGTTCGAAAGGCCGCTGCGAAGGCAACGAACCAGTTTTTGGGAGTTCGACGACGCTAGTCAAATTCGAAGCGAGGAATTCAATAGGGTTAGTCTTTCGGACGACCTTCGTTTGAAGCGAAAAAGTCTGCGGTTCGTCCGACGGATTCGAAAGCAGGCAAACGCCTTGAACCATTAGCCTGCCGCCGCTCAACTCGAATGGAATTAGCTCCTGAGCGCCCACGAGGTTCTTCGACCCCAGAAAACTCGGGTCGACTGAACACGATACGCCTGAACTCGAGCCCAAGCGAGTGGCGAGAAGAACAATTACGAGCACGGCAATCGCGATTAACATCAAGTATTTGAGTTTGCCCGGGTTTTTCGCCGCTTCCGCGAGGCCCGCAGGCGAAGCAACCAACTTCAGATTGCCTGCGAGGTCTTCCGCGAAGCCTTTAGGCGCGCCAGGAATCGCTTCGGCTCCAAGCGGCGCGCCGAGGCACGCGTCTATGTTTACTTCGAACGAGTCGTTCGCGACGTCAAGCCAAACGCGGTAAAACGGAACATAGTATTTCGTGAACGCGCTGACGATTACGTTGTCCTGCGAGACGCCGAGTTGCCCTGCGATCTTCGCTTTCGCAGACGCCTTGACTTCGCTTGCGTCAATCGCGGTTGGTTCTACTTCCGGCTCGGCGCCTTCGGGCGTGGAACGCGCTTTTTTGATGGGTCTGCCTACGAGCATGGGCACGAACTCGTTGATTTCGCCCGTATAAGCGTTCAAAGCGGTTTTCCCGCTTGGCGCTGGGCCTTGCGCGCCGGTCACATCGAACGAAAAAATCCAAAACGGAGTGTAAACGAGTTTGACGTCCGTGATTTCCGCTTTCAACTGTTTTTTGCGCTTGAGTTCTTTTTGCAGCACGCCGAGCGCTGCTTCCGGCGTCAAGACGGGCTGCAGGGCGGTCGCGTCGAGAATCATTTTTTTCAAACCCAAAGCGTTTAGCGGGCGCGCATTAAAAAGCGTTTATATGAAACGTATGAAACGTTTTATATTGCGCGGCGGAGTTTTTTCTTGGGAAAAACAGCGGTTTCGGAAAAAGCGTAAAAGCATTCGTTTTCGCAAGTCGTTTTCGCAAGGTGTGGTGGAGTGAAGTTTTCGCGGCTCGTTCTAGTGTTCGAGGAAATGGAGAAGAAGAGCTCGCGCCTCGCCATCACGCACGACGTTTCGGAAGTATTCAAGACTTGTTCGCCGAAGGAAGCGAAACGCGTTACGCGCTTGATGCAAGGAATCGTTGCGCCGTCTCACGAGGGAATCGAACTCGGAATGGCTGACAAGCTCGCCATGCGAGCCATAGAAATCGTTTCCGGTAAAAGCGGGAAGGAAGTCGCGGCAGCTTACCGCAAGAAAGGCGATTTGGGCGACGCGGCTGAAGAACTCTTGGCGCACCGCAGGCAGCACGCGCTCGCGCACACCGAACTCAGCGTTGAAAAAGTTTACGACAACTTCTACAAAATCGCTGCCGCGGGCGGCGGAGGCTCGCAAGACCACAAAGTCAAGTTGCTTGCCGAGCTTCTCTCAAACGCCGAGCCCAACGAAGCGAAAATCATCATCCGCTTCGTCACAGGCAGCCTGCGGCTGGGAGCGGGCGAAAGCACGATAACCGACGCGCTCAGCGAAGCGCTTTCGGGCTCGAAAGAATTGAGCGACGAAATCGAGCGGGCGTTCAACCTCACCAGCGATTTGGGCGCCGTAGCCGAACTTCTATTCGAAAAAGGAATGCAGTCCGTGAGCGCAATCAAGCCGAAGCCGTTCAATCCCATAAAGCCGGCGCTCGCGGAGCGGCTCGAGAACGCGCAAGCCATAATCGAGAAAATCGGGGGCGGCGGAAGCGAGAAAGGCGCGGGCGGCGTGCGGAGCGGAAGCGGCGCGGCAGGCGGAGTGCGCGGGTGCAGCGTGGAAGGCAAGTTCGACGGATTCCGTTTGGCGGTGCACAAGAAAGGCTCGCGCGTCGAATTTTATTCGCGCAGGCAGGAGCGCGTGACGCACATGTTTCCGGACCTCGCCGAAGCGTTCAAGAAACAGGTTGCGGCGGACGAAATCATTTGCGAAGGAGAAGCAATCGGATTCAACGACGCCACTGGAACGTTCCTTCCGTTTCAGGAGACGATGCAGCGCAAGCGAAAGCACGGAGTCGCGGAAAAAGCCGAGGAAATCCCGCTCAAACTCTTTCTTTTCGAACTACTCTATTTCGACGGAACCGATTTCACGCAAAAGCCTTACC
>JAZDKN010000020.1:0-2038 GCA_043803065.1 Microcaldota archaeon | reverse complement strand
GACTGACGCGGTTGATGGGACTGATGCAGTGACTTGTTTGCCTGTTTCGGGTTCGACTTTCGTCATTGGTTCGACGCCGGTCACTTGCAATGCGGCTGACGCGGCAGGTAATGCTGCGACTCCAGTGACGTTCAACGTGGTTGTGACGCCTGAGTCTACGCCGACTCCGACGCCTTACTACGGCGGCGGCTACTACGGAGGCGGCTACTCGACACCAGCACCCAGTCCGACGCCTAAGCCGACTCAAACTCCCGCTACGCCGACGCCTTCAATAGCGCCTCCGGCGGCTTCGCCGTCGCCTTCGCCTCGGCCGACGATGGGCCACTTGGCGTTGACGATTCCGACTCCGAAGCCTAGCGTTTTGCCTTTAGGCGAGCAGCCTGCGGCGATAACTGGTTTGTTCGCGTTCGCGAACTCTAGCTGCGTTGGAGCGCTGTTGTTGCTCGCGATAATCGCGAGCGCGCTCGCGTACTACGCGGCGCAGAAGAAGAAGATTGTCAAGGCGCCGCTTTGGATTGCTTTGGCGGTAATGTTCTTGCTTCCGTTCGCGGCTGCTTTGCTGTTGGACGACGCGTGCCAAGCGGTGGCGTACGCGCTCGGCGAGGACGTAATACTCGCGCTGCTCGCGTTTGCGGTAAAGAAGAAAATGCTGTAAACCCGGCATTTTCTTTTTCTTTCCTTTTTTCTTTTTTCCTTTTTGTTTTTCTTTTTCTCTTTTTCTCGTTTTTTCTTTTCTTTCCTTTATTTTAAGCCCCGCCCTATTTTATTTCGGTTCAGCGTAGTCTTTAGCGATTCGTGATTTTCATGCGTTTCATCGTCGGCGAACCGGCTGCGGTAATAGGCTCGACGCTTCTCGTCGCGGACTCGCATTTGGGAATCGAGTTCGCTTTCCGCCAACGCGGAATCTTCATTCCGCTTCAAGAGAAAAAAGCCGCCCGCCGCATCGCTTCCCTCGCGAGAAAGCATTCGTGCGACGAAATCGTCGTCGTCGGCGACTGCAAGCACGACGTTTACGGTTTTGAACTCCAGGAAAAGCACATGATGCGCGATTTTCTTGCCGCATTACGCGAAAACAATCCGCGCATCGGACGCTTCACCGTCGTCAAAGGCAATCATGACTCAGAGCTCGAAGAGCTCGCTCGCGAGGATTCGGATTTCAAAGTCGTTTCGCCTAAAGGAATGGTTTTGGAAGAAGATGGTGTTTCTTACGGCGTATTTCACGGGCACGCGTGGCCTAGCGAGGAAGTGTTGAAAGCCAAACGGCTTCTATGCGGGCACTTGCACCCGCTTTTCGAGTTGAGCGACAAGGCGGGTGCGTGGCGCGTGCCGTGCTGGCTCGTGGGAAAAACCAAGCCCAGTAAAAAGTTCAAGACTTTGGCGCGCGAGTGCGTCGTTTTTCCGGCGTTCGGCGCGTTGAGCGGCGGAACGGTCGTCAACCGCCAGCGCTGCATCGGCGTTCTATTCGAAAACGGTTTGTTCAACCTCGCTCGCGCCCGCGTTTTTTCTCTCGACGGCTTGCAGTTAGGCAAAATCAAGAAACGGCGTTGAAACCGCCGCATTTAATTGTATTAACAGCCAAATTTGTGGTAGATTGGTCAGTCGAGTGGATTGCTTTTGCTTCCAAGAACACTTAAAGGAAACAGATTTTTCGGCGGGCGACCCGTTACGGCCGCCATTAGGACGTCGCCGCGATTCAAGAAAATAACCGCGCTCGTCACCAGCTGCGTCTTCGGCGCGGTTTACCTGTTTCACCCGCTTGGAGACGAAGGAAAAGGGTTTGTTTTCGCTAGACGCGGGGAAGGACGGGAAACAGAACGGGAAGGGGAAAGGGAAAGGAAGAGAGAACGGGAACCGCTGCGGGAAGACGCGAGCGCGAAAGCGAGCGACACGTGGAAGTCAAGCCCCCGGGCTCGGGACGTTCCGTAAGTCCGGTAATACTCAAAATCAAACTCTTAGCCACTCGGCGCAAGCAAAAGTTTTCACCTCAAGCAGCGAGGCTGTTGATTTTGAATAGGAAAACCGTTCGGGGAACCACGCC
>JAZDKN010000019.1:0-6367 GCA_043803065.1 Microcaldota archaeon | reverse complement strand
TTCAATCGACGATTCGAAGGAAGCGGGGATTCACGTTCTCGCGGTAATCGCGGGAATAACGCCGCACTTCGATTCGGGCGGCAGCGCGCTGCCTGAAGCAGTTGAAGATCTAAGCCTCGAATTCGTTTGATTTGAACTCGTTTTCGTTTTTGGTTTTTCAGTTTTTCAATTTTGTGGGTTTCAGGTTTTTCGGAGGGGATTTGGTTTGTCTCTCAAAGAATCTTTCGATTCGTTCGTCACGCAAAGCAAGCGCGTCATAGCGATTACGCACAAGCCGAGCCAAGCGGAGTACCGGCAAATGAGTTTGACTACGGCTATAGGCATGATAGTAATCGGAGTCGCGGGCCTAGCCATTTCGACTATCGCTTTGCTGCTTAAAGGCAAATTCTGAAAAACCGAAAAAACCGAAAGCAAGAAATCCGAAATCCGAAAACCGAAGGAAATTCAAAGGAAGCCTGTGAAGGCGAAGGAAACTCGAAGGAAAAATTGGCGGAAAATCTAAGGGGTGTTTCACCGTGTTGTTCGCTTACCGCGTGACTGCAGGACAAGAAAGCATCGTAGCCGACTTGCTGCGAGAAAAAATCAAGAAAACGCGCGCGCCAATAGCCGCACTCATAGTTTCGCCTCGCCTGAAAGGCTATCTCATAGTCGAAGCGTCGAACGAAGTGGAAGCCAAGCGCTTGACCGCAGGCGTGCCGCACGTTAAAGGCGTGCTCGCGAAAACGATTTCGCTCGGCGAAATAACGGAGTTGCTCGAAAGCAAGCCGCAGGAACTCGCGCTCGTTAAGGGGGATTTAATCGAAATCACTAGCGGTCCGTTCAAGGGAGAGAAAGCGAAGGTCGTGCGCATCGACAAGGAGAAGGAGGAAGTTACGGTCGAGCTCGTGGAAGTCACGGTTCCCATTCCCGTTACGATAAAGCTCGGAACCATCAAACCGCTGCCGCAGTGAGCGTGAAGCGTTAGCCGCATATTTCTTCCGCGTTTCTTTTCTGGTCTTCAAAGTCGTCGGCGCAGTAAGTTTTCCCGTTTAAATCTCTCACGTAAGGGCATCGATCGGGCATCATGTCGACGTGAATACCTTTCGTGCTGTCGCAGTATATTCCCGCTCTGGAAAATATTCCTTGCGCTGCCTGCGCCCATTCCAACTGGTTTCTCCAACCGTAAACCCCGATGTCCAGAGCTAGTCCGTATAAGTGAGCGCTGTCAGCCACTCCTCCTTGTTCCACGTTGTATTCACGGTCGCGGTATCCGCTTCCTATTTTGCAACCAGCTGTTTTGGGTTCGAATCCCATTTTACGGCATAAAGCGGCGTAATTCTCCATTACTCCCGGATGATATTTTTCAATCGTCGCAGTGTCAGGTTGGCCTTGCATCGGCACGCCGAGTATCGAAACGTATCCAGTTTTGGCTTTCTCGAAATTTTCGTAAACTATTTTATCTGGAGCCTGGGGTTCTATGTTTGGTTTCGCTACTGGTTCTTCAGGCAAACCGCCTTCAGGCTGTTTAGGCGTTGGAGTAGGCATAGGTAATTCTTCCACCGAATTTTCCTCCGAAGTTTGTTCTTCCGCTGAGGCTTCGACGTGTTTTATGACTATTGAAACAGAGGTGAATATTTTCAAGTCCGGAGCGAGCGAGAAAGAAGCACATATTTTTGCTTGCTTTGAATCGAACGAGATTTTCTTGTCTTTCATCGCTTTCCTGACGTTCGCCTTGACGAGCAGCAAGTAATTGTTTCCCATGGTTTCGGCGGACACGCTCAAGTAAGGCGCGGCGTCGCCTTCAACTGAGTAAAGAATGTTTCCCAAGTAGGTTTTGGCCTGCAAATCCAAGGGCTTGGTGTCAGAGAGCTTCTTCTCGCTGAGCTTGAATTCCAGCACGGGCGGCATCTGCGGCAAAAGCGCGCCTAATTCCGCTTTCGTAGGCGTTTTCGGCGGCGTTGGCGCCGTAAACTTGATTTGCTCGATTTTCGGCGTGGGCTTCGGCGGAGTCGCGCGTTGCGCCGCTTCGATTTCATCGTGTACTTCGTCGGCGTACTCCTCCACCGCGTCGACGTAATCCTCGAACGGGTTTTGCTGCTGCTTGATTTTCGCGAATGCCTTGTTCACGGTTTCTTCAAAAGCTTTCGCTTGCGGCAAACCCAAGTTGAGTTCAGCGATTTTCGCGAGCGCCGGCAGCAGCTTCGAACGCTGAAACGCAGTCAAATCCGGTTCTGTTACGAGGCGTACGGGAGTTTTTTCAGCTAGGTTTTTGGTTTGCGAGCGGGCGGAGAACGAGACGCGCTCGTTTTTGCCGAGTTCGACGTCCGTGAGTTGCGTCAACGGGCTTAAAACCAGGTGGCGCGTCGCAAGCATTTTCCCGTCTTTCATAGCCGCGGCGTCGGCGTCGGACAACTTCGTTTGCGGGAATACTTCCGCGACGCTGAATTTCGCGGTTTCCGGTCCTTCGTTCGAAATCGTTTCTTCGTCCGTGGAAACACCTTCCTCGTCAGGCGCAGTCGTCAAGCGTTCGGAATGCAGCAGGTATTTTCCGTAATCGTAGTCTTGTTTGGCGGCGAACGGGATTGGCTTGAGCGTCGCGGTAGGCGAAGCGCTGGGATTCGTTTTCGGCGTGGGACTCGCTTGCTGCTGCGGTTGCTTCGCGCAGCCGGCGAAGGCGATTGCGAGCGCGAGAATAGCGATTAACGCGATTGCCCGAATAAGCGGTTTTTGCACGCGTTCGTTACGCGGCCGCGAAATTTAAAGAACGCGAAAAAAACAGAACGCAAAAAAACGAAAAAACGAAAAAGGGTTTCCGGCGTTTGCGGGGGGAAGCTTTTAAATGCCCGTCGGACAAAATAATTGCTCTCTTGTTCCGGCGCTTGAAAAAGCGCGGAGCGCAGCTTCGAGTTTAGATGACGTTAGGTGATTGCTTTGGCGAAGATTACGGTTCAAGCGATGGTTGAAGGCGGCAAAGCGAGTCCCGCTCCGCCTCTCGGTCCGAGCTTAGCGCCTACGGGCGTGAACATAGGGCAAGTGATTGCCGCGATTAACGAGAAGACGAAGGAGTTCGCCGGCGTTTCCGTGCCCGTGAAAGTAATCGTCGACAAGGCGGCGAAAACGTTCGAAATCGAAGTCGGCACGCCGCCGACTAGCGCGCTCATAAAACGCGAGTTGGGGCTCAAGGAGCCGGTGAAAGAGGAAGCGGGCGTAAAAGGCAAGAAAACGATCGGCGATTTGTCGATTGTTCAAGCAGTGAAAATCGCGAGGTCGAAGCAAAGCGCTTCGCTCGCGCGCTCGTTGAAGGCGGGCGTCAAGGAGGTTCTCGGCACGTGCTTGAGCCTCGGCGTGACTATCGAAGGCAAGAACGCGAAAATCGTTACGAAGGAAATAGACGCGGGCGTTTACGATTCGCAGTTGAAAGACTGATTTGACTGATTTGCTGCAAGCTGGTTGTTTAAGCGAAGGGGTTGTTGCGTTTTGAAGGTTTCGAGAAAAGACTTGTTGTACTGGGGCACTATCGCCATAATCACGTTTTTTTTCCTCGAATTCTTTTGGCCGATGATGTACTCGCAAGAACAAGCCGCGCCAATCCCGTCGCCTGAAACGCCGAAAGAGTTTAACGGCCGCGCGATTGTTCCAGCGAAAATCGTTTACTTTTCAAGCGAGGGCTTCGTCTCGTGCAACAATTCGAAGCAAGGCTTCATCGATTCGTTGCGCGCTACGCAGGGAGTGCAAAACGTTTTCGCGGTAAGCGAGAACGGTTTTGTTCTCAAAGTGAATTCTTCGGACGAGAACGCGACCGCGGCGTCGTTCGCCGCGCTTTCTTCTCTCGCGAGCGCGGATTGCGGGGAAGGTTCCATCGTCCTGCGAAACGCGGGACTAGAACTCGACGCTGGCAACATGACTTTCCAGAGTTTGGAGTCGTTCAACGACTCGCGCACGCTTTACTTGAAAGACGTTGCCGACGCTTTCCGCTCTTTGGGCGCGAGCGGCGTTCAAGGCTTCGTCGAGTCAGCGCTTTCCGTTAACGAAACGATTCAGGCGGCCGTGACGGTGAAAATGCTTGGAACTCGCATCGTAGACAAACCGCAAGTCGAACAGCTCCGCTTCACCAAGCCTTTCGCTCAGTGATTCGCGCAGTAAACCGGTGATTTCAAAAAATGGCTAAAATCGAAAAAATTCGAGAAAAAGAGGGCGCCGCGGTACCCACACCGAAAAGCGAAGGCAGCAAAAGCGAAGGCGGCGCTTCAGGTGTCGTCGAGACAGGCGATTTCGTTTCGCTCGAATTCACGGGGAAAACAGGCGGCAATCCATTCGAGTCGTCTGGCGCGAAGCCCGTGCTCATCGCAGCAGGCAAAGCACAAGTAGTGCGCGGGCTAGACGAAGCGCTTGTTGGAGCGCGAGTCGGCGAAAAGCGGAGCATCGCGATTCCGAAAGAAAAAGCGTTCGGCGACCGCAATCCCGAGCTCGTTCGCCTCGTTCCGCTGCAGAAGTTCAAGGAGCAAGGGATTTCGCCTGCGCCAGGACTAGTCATCGACATCGACGGAGCGCGTGCTCGAGTGCAAAGCGTGGGCGGCGGACGCGTGCGCGTCGACTTCAACCATGACCTCGCCGGAATCGACGTGGAATACGATTTCGAAGTCAAACGCGTTTTCCGCTCGCCGAAAGACAAACTCGACGCCCTCACCGACGACCTCCTAGCGCAGTTCGAAGCGAAAACCGTTTTAGACGCCGCGGGAGTCGCGCGAGTGAGCGTGCCCGCGAAGGCGCGCAAGGACTCCGAATTCATAATGCGCAAGCTGCGCTTTATCTCGAACGTTCTGCAGTTCGCTGCTCCAGAAGTCAAGAAAGTGGTTTTCGAGGAAGAGTACGCGCTTCAGTGAAAAACCTTTAAGCGCTCCCACTTATTCCAGTTCCCAAAACGCGCCCGCTCGTTTTTATTCGTTAGCGCCGTTCCCTTAATCATGCCTGCGAATTTGTTTTCCCGCGCCGCCAATTCCGAACGCGGAAATTTCGAGCGCGGAAACGAACACGGAATATTCAAGAACGAGGACGCGCTGCACCCCGAATTCATTCCCGACTCGCTTCCGTGCAGGGAAGAGGAATTGAAAGCGCTCGCCGCGTGCCTCGAGCCTCTCGCTGACGGTTCCGCGGGCGAAAGCGTTTTCCTGCACGGACCGCCGGGCACGGGTAAAACGGCGAGCGCGCGGTTCGTCGCGCGCTCGCTGCAAGAGTATTCGCAAAAAACGGTGCAGGCGTACGTGAACTGCTGGCACGACTCGACGCGGCAAGCCGTGCTTTCGGCGACAGCGCGGGCGTTCGGCGAGGCGTTGCCGCGCCGCGGGCTCGCGAGCGACGAGTTTTTTTCTCGAATCGTGCAAAACGCGCGCAACACGAAGCGCGCGCCGCTCGTCGTGCTCGACGAGTTCGACCGCTTGGCACACGCTGGACAGGATTCGGTTCTTTACGATTTCGCGCGAGCCGGAGAAACGAGCGGCGTACCCTTCACGTTGATCCTAATTTCGAACGACGCGCTCGCGCTGCGGCGTTTGGATGAACGGGCGTTGAGTTCGCTTCGGCCGCGCAGCATGGAATTCAAGCGTTACTCGCCGTTGGAGCTAAAAAAAATTCTGGGCGAGCGCGCCGCGACGGCGTTTTTCGAGGGCGCTTGCCCGAAAGGCGTAATCGCGTTGTGCGTCGCGTTCGCCGCGAAAAAAAACGGCGACTGCAGAGTGGCGCTGCGTGCGTTGTACGACGCGGGCAAGCGCGCGGAGCGCCGGGGCGCGCAGGAAATCAGTGAAAACGACGCGCGGCAGGCGTTCGGGGGGCAGGAGGAGTGCACTGCGTCGCAGGAAAAGCGTTTGGTGGGCTTGACGGAAATTGAAGAGGCAATCATCGCGGTTCTCCGAAAGAGCAAGACGCCGTTATCGTCTGGAGAGTTGTACGAGAAGCTCGCGGCGGGCGTTTCGGGACGCGACGGCACCGGCTTGAGCGAGCGTTCGCTGCGCGATTATCTGAATTTGCTCGTTACGAAGCGTTTGCTTGTTGTCGAAGACATTGCGGGCGAGAGCGGACGAGGAAAGACGCGCTTGTTCCGCCTTGTGTGATTTTTCGTTTTTTGTTTTTGTTTTTGTTTTTGTTTTTGTTTTTTTCGCGCGTCGAAATCATTATAACGCTTATTCTTCAAACTAACGGCAAGGTGATTCGCAAATGCCTTTGTCGGCTTTCGCATCTGCTGAAAAAAGATTGTCTGAGCTGGGTTTGAAAACAGAAAAAATCGGTGACAGCAAAGGCAAGTTGCCGTCAAACCTCATCCGTGCAATAGAGCAAAAAGGCGGAGACCCCACCTTAGCAGTTGGTTTCAGCGTTCCTATCGCGCCAACGGTAA
>JAZDKN010000018.1:0-2446 GCA_043803065.1 Microcaldota archaeon | reverse complement strand
TTGTTTCCCGTAGCGGCAGGCGCGCTCAAGATGCCTGCGCGCACTTTTTTGTTTTGGATAATCACCGCCAGAATCGTGAAAACGCTCGCCGTAATCGGCTTCGCGCTAGGCTTGTTCAAACTCCTCGGCTGGTAAACCCCCCCCCGCAACCAACGGAATATAGCGCGATTATAGCGCGTTGTTTCAAACCCAGTTTCCGAGTCCTTCCTGCTTCGTGCCGAAAGGCTCGCGAAACGCGCGTTTGAGAGCGGCGTCGATTCGCTCGCTCGAGAAATCGCGCTGCGCGAGAAAGCGCGCTACGCCCTCCTTGTCCGGTTCGTTGAACGCGAGGTCCTTTTCCTTGATTTTATCGACGCGCGGCTTCATGAACTCGTTGAAAACAGGTTGCCAATCCATTTCAGCTTTCGCCGCGCGCAGCACGCCGTCGAACGAATCGTTTTCCTTCACGAGCTTCAGCCCTTTTTTCGGTCCGATGCCGTGAACGCCCTCGTTGAAATCGGTTCCGCACAACAACGCGACCCACACGAGCTTCTCGCGGTTGAGCCCGAGCGCGTCGAGCGACTCCTGCAAATCGATTAGTTCCGGAAGAACGTCGACGTACGTCTCGCGGTGAGGAAGCTTGCGGCGCCCCGAAATCGCGAGGTTGCGAACGAGCTTGGGAGCACCGAAAAGCAGCGCGTCAAAATCCTGCGACGCGGCGAAACGCACCACGCCTTGCGCAGCCATTGCCGCGCACTGGGCTTCGCCTTCGCCTCGCGCTTGAACGCTGGGAACGCCTAGAAGCGCTAGGAGTTCCTTGCTTTCCTCAACCATTTCGCCCGTCAACCGCGCGGTGCGCTGCGCGAGCATGCGGGCTTGCGCGAAGTCTCCTTCTTTCAGCGCCTTCTCGAACGCTTCCTGCGCTTCCGCCTTGCGCGCCTTGCGTTCTGCAATAACGCGGTTTTTGAGGGGCGACGGCTCGCCGTCGAAGACGAAAATCGGTTGCACGCCGCGTTCGAGGAAGCTGCACGTGCGGTAAAAAAGGCCGCTGACGTGCGACGTTATGCGTCCAGTCGAATCCTGAAGCGGTTCACCGCTCGGCCCGCGAATCGTGGATAGGAATTGGTAGAGCGTGTTGAAGGCGTCGACGGCGCACCGCCCCCTCAACTCCTCAAAAGAGGCGTCGTGCCGCACGATGATGTCGCGCAAATCCGTCAAACCCATTTTATTCCGTGCCTCTCCAAAATTTTTGGGTTTCCAACGCTTTTGTTCATGTTTATAGTCCAATGTTCTTGAGGAATGCCAAGCAGTTCCCCTAGGTTATACAAACCTTTTTCTACGCAAATGTGGGCGTAGAAACCGAATCCTTCTAGTCGTGTTTGTGAGTGAATTTGAATTCCCCGGTTTTTTAACGCGGTTTTTACGATTTCATCGAAATTTTTTGGCGGGGGCGCTCCACCCGACAAGTGAGGCAAGAAAATCACGCGCGACTTCAACCGCGATTTTGCGTTCGAAAACAGTTTTTTGATTCGCTCGCTTCTTTTAGCACCCGTATTTTCATAACGCACTAATACCAATAGTGATTTGGGATTCCGTTCGACTTCGCCTATCGTATCCTCCCAGCGTTTCAATAATTCTTGACGCAGTAGCTCGTGCTGTTCCATTGTTTCTGGATGTTTTCCGCAAATTAAGTTATGGTTGCAAAGATTTTCGAAAGTAATCGCTTCCGTCGGATGCACAAGCAGTTTGACTGTATTAACTACTAACGGACGCAAGTCGCCTCACCCGGCATTTGCATTTCCCAAACCGAATTGGTTTAAAACACTCGCGTTAATAAAATTCGTTATGCCCGAGGAATGCCACGTTTGCGGCAAGCCCGCTGTCGGCAGCGGCTTCGTCGAAGGAGCGCGAGTAGCGTTGTGCGGCGACTGCTCGGCGTATTCCGGAGACTTCAAGGAATACTACGTTCCCCAAAAACAACAGCGAAAACCAACGGCATTCGCAGGCGCTCCCTTGCCGACGGAGTTGCAGCGCCCGAAGGACGCGGAACTCGAGTTGCGCGAAGACTACGCGAAAATCTTTAGGAATGCCATGGAGCGCAAGGGCTGGAAGAAAGAAAAGGCAAGCCACGAAATGAATATAACGATAGCTGAAATCAACGGCTTCGAAGCAGGCAGGCTGCGGCCCACGATGGACCAAGCGAAGCGCATCGAGTTCGCGCTCGAGTGCAAGCTCTTGGTGTCGATTCCGGAAGAAGAAAAAGAAATCGACTTGCACGCGCTCGCCGCTGAAAACGCCGCGAAGCCAGGCAAAGACGGCGCGACTCTCGCGAGCATCGTCACCATAAAAAAGAAAAAGAAGTAACCCCCGCGCCGTTGCTACGCCGCTGCTGCGCCGTTGGAGCGCAAAGCATTAAAGAACTAGCGCCATAATTATTGCGATTAGTGATTTGAATGCTTAAAACCAA
>JAZDKN010000017.1:0-6481 GCA_043803065.1 Microcaldota archaeon | reverse complement strand
ACGCGCCCGCTTTGCGGTGCGACGGCGGTTTCGCTGACGCGAAGCGTTCCGCTGTTTTCAGAGTTCGTCATTGTTCCGCCTGCCACGCTCGTAGTCCAGCACAAAGACGGGCACGCGACTCGAGCGGGCGCCATATCCGCTGCTGCAATCGGCGGCGTTGCCGTCGAGAAACAGCTCGCGACGAAGTTGAACATTCCTCCTTGCGGGATAGTCGCGCTTTGAGGATGCACGATACAAGAACGCGGCGGCGTTGGCGTCGGAACCACTACGCCGGCTTTGACTTGCACGTTCACCCTGCACGAAAACGAGTTTATCGCGCCGGCGAATGAAAGCGCTTCGCCGCCTTTATCTTGCGCAGTTGTTGGCGCGGTAATGCTCGCGTAAGACGCGGTTACTGTTCCGCTCGCATTCGCTCTCGGCGCTGTGAAAACGCTTCTCGAAGCGCCGGATTGAGTTGCTACTGGATTCATCGAGCCGCCCGTTATCGTAGTGCTCCAACTCAGCGTCGGGCAGTCGACTATTGCGACGGCGTCTTCGACGGCGCGCTCGCAGCGCGCGCGGAATTCCTGCGTTGCTCCTCCTTCAATCGTTGCTTCGCCTGGAATCAGCGCGCAAGAGTAAACACCTGCAACAGCAGGCGGCAAAGGCGTTTCAGTTGGTAACGCGGTCGTCGGTATCGCTGCGCTTGGACGCGGACGACTAGTCGGTTGAACTGTCGTAGTTGGCGCAGGAGGTCGGCAGGCTGAATCCGAACAAACGTAGGATTCGTTGTACGCGCCGCAATTGTATTCAGTAGCCCCGCCCGCCTGGTTTTGCACGCAATAAAATTCTTTAAGCAGTCCTTGCGGCGTGCAGTAATCAATGCAAATGTAAACACCGTTTTCAAACCGGCATCCTTGCGCCTGCGCTGGCACAGCGAAACTAGGTGCTTGCATCGTTCCTTGCACGTAAAGATTTACGCCTCCGTCGGAATCAGTGCAAGTAGCGGGCGGCGGAGTGTTTGTAGGCGTTGTTTGCGGGTTGTCTGTCACCGTAGTTTGAGCGAAAGCTGTTGGCGCGTAAACCGCAGTCACGTTCGCGGTGAACGTCGTTTGCGTGTTTACGGCAAGGTAATGGCAATTGTATCCCGCTCCGCCGGCGGCTGAAATCGTTACTAAGTGCGGTCCGTCGCCTGGCTTGCACCAAAACACCGCCATGTGCGGCAACGCCCACGACGAGCGGTGAGGCAAGTTTCGGAAAACCGCGGCAAGAACAACTGTTCCCGGGCCAGTGATTGTTGAAGGCGTTGCGCTTAACTCTGCTGACGGAGCTGGACTCGGTGAAGGCGAAGGACTCGGCGACGGTGAAGGCGACGGAGATGGAATGGGAATTACGATTGGCAGCGTTTGCTGGTAATAATTGCATCTAAACAAGTCCGATTGCGCCCAAAAGCCCCACGTGTCGCAGTTCGTTAACGGGTTCGCGAGCGGGTCACCGTAGTAAGTAGAATAAAACGGAGGAACAGCCCACGCCCTATATCTCAACGGTACTGGGAATTGCATTATTGGCGGGAACGGCGGTCTGGGTTGAGGAAGCGTTTTCGCTCTAAGCGTTACCGTCGTGCTCCAACCGCTAGGAACATCTATCCATTCGAGAATCTTCCAGCAATTCGTGCTGCCTTCGCCGCAAACTCCCGTGCCGTTGAACGTTCGCTCGGGGTTGTAAGGATACTGATCAGGATAATCCTGGTGCAACGCTTCATACTCTAGACTTATGCTAGTGTAAAACGCTGGCGTTATGCTTGAAGAAACGAATTCGAAAGCTTCGGTCGGGTAATTGAACGCAACTCCGCCGCGATTGCAAGGCGATTGCAAGCAATTAAACGAAAGCGTTACCGAAAGCGTTTCACCTGGAGCGACGCTCGCCTTGTCGGCGCTCAACGCCACGCGCAAGTGACTGTTCGGAGAAACAATAGGCGACGGAGTAGGCGAGGGAGCGGCAGTGCAAGCGCCGTCACTGCAACCGTATTCGCAATTGTAGAGCGTTTCCATGTAGCTTACTCCACCAGGTAGACAGTAATACTCCTTCAAACGATTGCCGCTGGCGCAAGAATCCCAGTACGAGTACGATGTTCCCGCCACAGTAACGCCAGTAACATGGCCTTTAACGCCGTAATTTCTGCCGCCGTCGGAGTCAGAGCAAGAAGCTAAAGCGGAAGAAGATGCGGAGAAAAAGATTGCGAGAAAAAGCGCGCTCAACGCAAGCAGTTTGAGATTCGCAAAACTCGTTTTCATACTATCACCTTTCGGGAATTCTTTACTCGGTCGAGTCGAAAAAATTGTAATGAAAATACAGCTGCGCATTATTAAAAAGCCTCGCTTTAAGCGAGCGCTGCGAGAAAACGCGAGAATGCGCGCGGAAAGCTTTTCCGAAACAGCGTTCTCGGACGCGCGGCTGGCGGCGAGTTCGCAACGTTTAAAAACAGTTTGTTCGTTAATAGTAACCCGCTCCGCAAAGGAGCCTCGTTTTAATTGGTGGGCGAAAAACCATAACGCTGAGAATAAGCAAACCAGCTACTACGAGTAATAATAAAAATTCTTAATAAGAATTTAAAAGAATTTTTTCGAATGGAGGGATTGAAATGCAGCAAGGACAACTAGGCGGACAACAAGTGATAATGCTTCCCGAGGGCAGCAACCGCATTCTCGGACGTGACGCGCAGCGAACAAACATAGCCGTCGGCTACGCTGTAGCTTCGGCTATTAAAAGCACGCTGGGGCCGCGCGGAATGGACAAGATGATGGTGAGCGAACTCGGCGACATCGTGATTACGAACGACGGCGCTACGATTCTCAAGGAAATGAACGTGGAGCACCCCGCCGCAAAAATGATGGTTGAAATCGCTAAAACGCAGGACGAAGAGGCGGGAGACGGGACGACGACCGCCGTCGTCATCGCCGGCGAACTACTCAAAAAATCGATTGACTTGCTCGACCAGGACGTTCACGCGAGCACGATCATTCGCGGTTACAAGCTCGCTTCCCACAAGGCGGTCGAGTTGCTAGGCGAGCTCAGTGAAAAAGTAACCGTCAAGGACAAGCAGCGTCTCGAGGAAATCGCGCAAATCAGCATGGGCTCGAAGACGGTGACAAGCGGAGGCAACAACGAAGCCCTAGCCAAACTCATCGTAAACGCCGTGCTGCAAGTCGCGGAAGAAAAAGGCGGGCGCGTAAGCGTAGACAAGGATTACATTAAAATCGAGAAGAAGCAAGGCGGCGACGTGAGCCAGACGGTTTTGATAAACGGCGTCCTCATCGACAAGGAAGTCGTGCATCCCGGCATGCCGAAAATGCTGCAAAACGCGAAAATCGCGTTGCTCGACTCGGCGCTCGAAATCGAGAAGACGGAGACGGACGCGCGCATCAGCATAACTTCGCCCGAACAAATGACCGCTTTCCTCGAACAAGAAGAAAAAATGCTCAAGGACATGGTGGATAAAGTCGCGAAGACGGGCGCGAACGCGCTATTCTGCCAGAAGGGAATTGACGACGTGGCGCAGCATTACCTGGCTAAGAAAGGCGTGCTCGCTTGCCGCCGCGTCAAGAAAAGCGACATGGAGAAGCTCTCGCGCGCGACTGGCGCGAGAGTCGTCACCACGCTTGAAGACTTGAACGCTAAAGATCTCGGCCACGCGGGGCTCGTGGAGGAACGCAAAATCGCGGGCGAGCAAATGACTTTCGTCGAGAAGTGCAAGGAAGCGAAGAGCGTAACGATTTTCGTTCGCGGAGGAACCGAGCATGTCGTCGATGAAGCGGAGCGCGCGATGGTCGACGGAATCGGCGCGGTGCGCAGCGCGATAGAGGAAGGCTCTTTCACTACCGGCGGCGGCTCGATTGAAATCGAGCTCGCGAACAGGCTGAGGAAATACGCGATTGAAGTCGGGGGACGCGAACAACTCGCGGTAACCGCTTTCGCTGAAGCGCTTGAAGTGATTCCGCGCACGCTCGCCGAGTCGTGCGGACTCGATTCGATTGACACGCTCGCCGAATTGCGCAGCAAGCACGAGAAGGGACAACGCTCTCTCGGCGTGGCTGTTCTCGAAGGAAAAATCGGGACATGAAGGCGCTGCACGTGTTTGAGCCGGTTCGCGTGAAGAGGCAGGCTCTGCAGAGCGCGAGCGAAGTAACGGAAATGATTCTGCGAATCGATGATATAATCGCCGCGAGAGGCAGGCCGGCGCCCGCAGGCGGCGGCATGGGCGGCGGTGGCGGCATGGACATGGATTAAAGCGCTTAACCTGCGCTTTAATTCTCCTTTTTTTCTTTGCTTAAATTCCTCTTCTTTCTTTTTTATTTTTTCTTTAAAAAAAGTCAGCGGCAGCGCCCAGCGGTTTCAGCCTAAGAGAATGCGCTCGGGCTTCGTCAAAAAATCGAACGACGCCTGATTCGCGGCGAACGAAGCGTACAACCCGTTAGGCCAAACGCGCTTCGCGCGCCACTCGCGCGGCTTCGGCAAGCGGGGATAAGCCTTGTTTTTCTTTAATTCGATTTCGCCGTTTTTTCCGTGAAAAACGTAAACTGCCGCGCCTTTGTGCTTAACAAAGTCGCCGTAATCGCTTTCCTGCAGAGCTATGAGATTGCTCATCACGAGCGTTCCGCGCCCTGCGTTCGTCGTCGTGTGGCCGTAGCCCGGCGGAATCAAGACTTGGTCTCCTTTCTTCGCCTTGCAGTAAACCACGTCTTCAACAACGCCGTCGGCACGCTTTTTTTGAAACAAGTAAATTGCTTCGCCGCTAAGGACTTCGTAAATTTCAGGGTACGCTTTGCCGCTCGCGGCGCGTTCGTGGTAGTGCCCGAGCGTTTTGTTGAACTCCTTGCCTAAGTCGAGTTTCGGCAAGACGGTTACGTCGAAAGACACGCGCGCTTTCGCGAAAATTTTTTTGTCGGCGGGCTTCGCCGCGATTCCGCGAAACATGTAGTATTGAACGCGCTTAGCCATCGCGGGAGTTATCTTGCGGCCGAACGCCTTGTCCGCGAGCACTGGCTTCAAGTCGCCCAGCGTGCGGAGATTCGGTTTTATTTCCTTGTTCTCGCAGTAAAGCGCGAAGCGCTTCTCGTCGAACTCGAGGCGCAAGCCGAGCGTGTCCAGTTTCATCAAAGGCAACACCGAAATTCATTTTCTAATTTTCTCATTTTCTCGCGCGCTTTTTCGCCGCAGCCACGAGCCCGTTGAACAACGGTTCGGGTTCTTCCAGGCGCGAATCAAATTCAGGGTGAAATTGAACGTTTAACCAATAGGGGTGAATGTTTTGCGGGAGTTCCATGACTTTCATTATCGCGCGCTTGGGGTCGCGGCCGCTGAAAACGAGTCCGGCGCGCTCGAGGCGAGCGACGTATTTCGGGTTGACTTCGTAACGGTGGCGGAAGCGCTTGAAGATTTCCGTTTTCCCGTAAAGCGAGTGCGCGAGCGTGTCTTTCTTGAGGAGAACGTGTTTCGCGCCGAGCCGCATCGTACCGCCCTTGTCCTTAATCTTCTTTTGTTCAGGCAGCAAATCGATTACGGGATGCTTTGTTTTGGGAGCGTTTTCCGTAGTGTTCGCATCCTTCCACCCTAAAACGTTGCGCGCATACTCTACCACGCCAAGCTGTAAACCGTAGCACAACCCTAGGAACGGAACGCGCTTCTCGCGCGCGAAGCGAATCGCCGAAATTATTCCTTCGACGCCGCGCTCGCCGAAACCGCCGGGCACGATGATTCCGTCGAAACCCTTGAGGTCGATTTCCCCGCGTTCAATTGCCTCCGAATCAATTAAAACTCCTGGCGCGCGCACGCCGTTGGCGACGCCCGCGTGCTTCAACGCCTCGAAAACGCTTGTGTACGTGTCGCGCATCGCCGCGTATTTTCCGACTACCGCGATTTTTACTTCCTGCTTTGCGCTTCTGGCTTTTTCCACCAAGCCGCGCCACTCGCGAAGATCCGGCGTTTTCGGCGCGAGTCCCAGCTTGCGGCGCACCGCAGCGTCGAGTCCCTGCTCGTGGAGGAGCAACGGAAGGCCGTAAACGTCGTCGAGCTGCGGTCTCGCGAAAACGTTTTCGCGCGAGACGTTGCAGAACAACGCGATTTTGTCGCGCGCGCTTTCGTTCAAGCGCTTTTCGGGAGTGCGCGCGATTATGACGTCGGGCGAAATGCCGCGGCTCAGGAGCGCGCGGACGCTGTGCTGCATCGGCTTCGTTTTTTGTTCCCCAGTCCAAATCGTTGGAACGAGCGCGAGGTGCGCGAACAGCGTGTGCTGCGGCGGCTCTTCGAAACGAATTTGGCGAATCGCTTCGAGAACTACTTCGCTCTCGATGTCGCCGACTGTTCCGCCTATTTCGACGACGAGGACTTCAGCGCCAGTCACGCGAGCTGCTTCGCGAATGCAGTGCTTTACTTCGTTCGTGACGTGCGGAATCAACTGCATAGTTTTCCCAAGGAATTCGCCGCGACGCTCTTTTTGGAGCAC
>JAZDKN010000016.1:0-2685 GCA_043803065.1 Microcaldota archaeon | reverse complement strand
CGAGGACGAAGATTACCGCCGTAAGCACTAACGCCTTGAAGTAAACGTTTGAAAAAAGATTCTTCGAATTTTCTTTTTCAGTCATTCGCACCAATCCCCTTTGATTTTTTCAATCTTCGCGTTTCAGTCCTCAATTTCAGTCCTTAGTTTTCAGTCCTCAATCATTGCTGGACTTGGCTGCAGCACGACCCCAAGTCGGCTTAGCGCCGGCTGCCGCGCGCAGCAACCCGACGAGCCAGGTAGCCGTTACAACGAATGAATACAAAAACAAGTACGTTACGTAAACGGGAATCCACTTCCAGCGGAATTTTTCGCCCGCGGCCTGGAAGCCTACTCGCAGCGTTACTAGCACGAGCGCGAGGTAGATCGCGACGAAGAGAAAGTCGAAGCTGAAAATATTCTCGGGCGAGAAAAGCATTGAAGCATAATTCCACACGACGGCGACAACGGCGTTCAAACCGGTCGGCGCGGCGTGGCCTGCGCCTGCGACTGCCGCCGCCGCGCTGGAGGCCGGCGTTTCAACGCCTAAGACGAGCGCCAGCGTCTTGTTGAGTATGAGCAGAAGAAATCGAAACATGATGAATATGGCTAGGCCCACGGCCACGAAGTTCGTTGGCAGAATGAACCAGCCCAGGTTGCCGAACTTCTTGTTGAAAAACATTTTCGAGTATTTTCCGGCGTTCAAGATTACGCCGTGGTACCAGCGCACGCGCTGGCGCACCAGTCCGCGTAGCGTGTAAGGAGTCTCGCACTCGACTACAGCGTCGAAAGCATTCTCGATTCGCCAGCCTTCATGCTGTAAATGGTACGCCACCTCCGTGTCCTCGACGATGCTTTTCTCGTCGAAACCGCCGACTTCTAGAAGCGCCTTGCGTCTGAACAAACTAAGCGGTCCGGGAATGCAGGTTACGCCTTGAAGGAAAGCGCTCGTCTTGCGCACGTAATTCATTGCGACGTACTCCACGTATTGAACGAATTGCACGAGCGAACGCGGGCGGTGGATTTTAATGCTAGTCGTAACGGAGCCGACGCGTTCGTCGTTGAAGTAACCCACCGCCTTCAAAAGCGCGTCTTGCTCGGGGTAAGAGTCGGCGTCGGCTGTAGCGACGAGTTCCGTCCGCGCCAAGCTTAGGCCCTTGTTCAACGCGGCGCCTTTGCCTTTGTTCGCCTGGCTGACTACTCGAACGACGGCTTTCCGACCTCCAGCTTTCGCGCGCTGCGCAGCGGCTTCGCGCCGAGCGAGTTCGAACGTGTCGTCGGTGCTGCCGTCGTTCACGACGATGACTTTCAACCGTTTCGGGTAGTTCATGGCGCACACCGCGCGAATCGTCTTTCGAATCGTTTGCGACTCGTTGAACGCCGGAATTATAATCGTGATTTCAGGAAAGCGCTTGGGTTTCGGGTTTTTGTTAGCCTTCTCGCGGTTTTGGAGAAACGTGAGCAGGAAAACGAGCGTTACGAATAAGGAGAACGCATTGACGAAGAGGAATAACGAATCCGACCAGTTCATGCCTACCAGCGCTCGACTAAAAGCAATTAAAAGGACTTGAGACTAAATATTGAACTCGTATTGTTTTTAAACTGATTCCAAGAGGAAGTGTTAAGGAAGTGTTAAGGAAGTGTTAAAGCATGAGCGCTAAAAAAAAGGTGGCTGCCAAAACCGCAGGCAGAGACGAAGGGTTAACTAATGCCGTAGCTGCGGTTATAGCTGAATTGTCGAAAAAAGAGAAAAAGCAGGACGAACTCCTGCAGGAAACGCGCTTGTTCATCCGGAATTGCGCGAACGCGATAAAAGCGCTTCACGCCGACGATTACGCTGCGGCGCGCGAAGCTGTTGCGCTCCTCGATTCGCAGGCGAAGACGCTGCGCGCTACGGCGGGCGGCGAATTCCGCGGAATGCTCGACACTTGCATGCAGGAATACGTGGAAATCAAGTGCCTGCTCGCGCTCCTCGAAGAACGCCCGCTTCCGACGCCGAGCGAGCTGGGCGTTGAAGGCGTTTCGTTCCTGAACGGACTCGCGGACTGCGTGGGCGAATTGCGCCGCGGCCTGCAAATCGCGCTCCGCAAAAACGATTTCTCTCGCGCCGAATATTTATTCGCGAAAATGAACGAACTATACGACGAACTCATGACGGTCAAGTTCAGTGCGAGCTTGGTCGGCGGTTTGCGGCGGAAGACGGACGTGCTGCGCAACCAGCTCGAGCAGGCGCGCAGCGAAATGCTGAGAGCCGGAAAATAATTTTTGAATTTTCTTGGTGCGGTGGTTGGGAATGCAGTTTGATTGCGTCGCGGAATTCGAGTTCACGAAAGACTTGCGCGACAAGAAAAGCGAGCTCGACGCCGTAATCGAGCAAGCGAACAAAACGATTCTCCGCAAAGGCGCGAAGGACGCGCGCGAAGCGGCGCAAGCGAGCGACTGGCAGCTAAGCTCGGACGGCAAGCGACTCACGCTCCGAATCGAAAGCGGCGCCGTCGTGCGCGCTCACGCCGCGCTAATCCGCCTACGCAACTTTTTGAACGAGCAACTCGGCTCAAAACTCAAGGCGGGAATTCGCGGGCTCGAAATCAAGAAATTCGAAGTCAAAGGAATCACGCTCAAGCAACCCGCGCTGAAGCCTATCGAGATAACTTGCTTCGTTGAGGAAGTCAAAACTAGCGGCGACAAGGCTTCGCTTCAACTGAA
>JAZDKN010000015.1:0-2256 GCA_043803065.1 Microcaldota archaeon | reverse complement strand
GACAAGCCGAGCGCGTCAAAGCTTTCAAGCGCTTTCTTGAACTCGCTTCCGAACCAATGAGTTTCCTTCGGCAAGTATTCTCCCAAGTCGAGGAACTCGTTGTCCTCGCCGTGAAAGTTTTCGCCAACTGAAACTGATGAAACTTGAGGAACCGGGAGATTCTTGACTACCGGAATCCTGTCCCCGCACCGCAACTCGCTGCCTAGAACGGGCACTATCGCGTTTTTCTTCCTCGCGACGAAAGAATGGTTCGCGGTGGCCCTAATTCTGCGTCCCGACCGCGTAGTCAACTCGAGAATCTTGTTCCGGCAATCGTGCCTCGAACATTGAATGAGTTTTTTCCAAGCGATTTTGCCTTCCTGCGTCAAGCTAGGCACTAAGACTTCCAAGCCTGCAGGCAAACCCGCGAAATCAGTGACGTCCGCGCCGCCTACGTTCCTCCACCCGCGCTCGCTCATAATCGAGTCGACGAACTCGCCGATTGCCACTGGTTTAACCGTCCCGCCGACTTTCACCAAAACTTTCTCGTCTGCCGCAACGCTCATTTGCGTGCTCGGCTCGCCGAGGCTCTGCGCTGCGACTACGCCCGCCGCCTCGCCGTACGAGACGGGCGCGCCGCCGGCGCTCGGGTCCTTGCCGTCGTCGCCGAAAACGAATTGAATGATTTGCCCATTAGCGTCGCGCACGCTCAAATCCTTCGATACGACGAAGTCCTGCATCGCGTTAATGAGCCTGCGCTGCATGTAACCCGTTTTGGCGGGGTTGACGCCTTTGTCGACTACCGAATCGCGGCCTCCCGCGGCGTGAAAGAAGTATTCCGTGGGCGTGAGTCCGTAAGCGTAATTGTCGCGCACGAACCCGCGCGCTTCCCCGCCTAAATCTCCGGGCTTGTAGTGCGGGAGAATGCGCTGGTAATAACCCGAGGTCATGCGCTTGCCGCGCACCGCCTGCTGCCCCACGAGAGCAGCCATTTGAACGACGTTTATCGGCTTGCTTTTCACGCCAGCGCCAGCCATCATTATCGCGTTGTTGTGGTCGTACTCGATGTTGTTGAACGCGACGCGAGTTTTCTTGATGTTCCTGCGCACGGCTTTCCACGACTTATGGCGAATCGATTCGACCACGCCCATTACGTGCTCTTCAAGCGTTTCCTTCTGCGTTTTACCGGGCTGGCGTTCGAGGTGCTTCAACCGGTATTTACGAATTAGTTCGCGCAATTCTTTCCTACCGTTCTTGTAAAGCGACGAAATCTCTTTTCGTCCTTCAAGAGACAAATCGTAGTCGTCGAGGCTGAGCGACAAGCCGAAGCGCGTCACGAGCGCGACGCTGAGCCGCGAAGCTGAGTCGATGTAGCGGCGCGCCGCCCCAGAACCGTATTTCGTGAAGATTTCGCGGACTATCAACCCGTTGATTTTCGAGTCGAAGTGCCCGCTGGCGAGCCTCCCCTTCTTTATGCGCAAGAACGCGTCGTGCTCGCACTTCTCCTCCTTGCATTTCTCGCATTTCACGCACGCCTTGTTGCGCGATTCGAGCTCGAATCCCTCGGGAAGCAACAGCGAGAAAAGCTCTCGGCCGCTCACCCCGCCTTTCTTGACTTCCGCGTCCAATCCAGCGGCGTTAAGCAGCGCGCAAGCGTCCTCGCGCGGCAAAACGAGGTCGGGCGAAAACGTGAGGAGAAAGAGCCCCGTAATCTGGTCGAGGTCCGGCGCGATCAATGGATCGCCGCTGCGAGGCGAAAGCAACTGCGATTCCACGTTCATTAAAATGTCGGCTTCGCTCTGCGCTTCCTCGTTTTGCGGCACGTGAATATTCATTTCGTCCCCGTCGAAGTCCGCGTTGTAAGGCGTGCAAACTGCTACGTTGAACCGAAACGTTTTTCCTGGCAGAACGCGCACGCGGTGGCACATCATACTCACGCGGTGCAGCGAAGGCTGGCGGTTGAATATCACGACGTCCCCGTCCATCAGCTGCCGTTCGACGATGTAGCCGGGCGCTAGTTCCGCGAGAACTTCCTCGAGGTTCGCTTGCGTGAGTTTCTTGCGCCTGCCGTCCGGGCGAATAACGTAGTTTATTTTCTCTGGATTCGCGCGCAACAACTCGCGCAGATTCTCTGCGTTCCACTCCGTGACGCTCACGGGCACGCTGAGTTCGCACGCGATTTCTTTCGGCACGCCGAGCTCGTTGATGCTGAGAACCGGGTCCGGCGAAATGACGGTGCGCGCGCTGAAGTTCACGCGCTTGCCGCTGAGGTTGTAG
>JAZDKN010000014.1:0-5512 GCA_043803065.1 Microcaldota archaeon | reverse complement strand
CACAAAAACTAATAGTAATCTCCCCCCTGCAAATGCCTTGCGAACTCGTTAAGCAAACCGAGTATAAAAATCTCTTAGCTGGACGCCGCGTTGCACCGTGTTGCGCCGCGTTTTGCGACTGAGCGCGTTGGCTGCGCACCCGCGGAAAAAAACATTCATTTTCTCTCCCGAACCCACTTAATACAAAGTATTAAGTGGGCTTGCGCACCGAAATAACGCTATAGGAAGATTTATATACTTTGGAAGCAGTAAATAACCAAAGCGATTATTATGGTTATCCAAAAAGAAACAAAGAAGATAATTATAAAAAAAAAGGGAATCGACGGTTAGTGAGGCGAAGCTTCGCGGTTTGGGACCTTTCGAGTACGCTTTGCTTGCGCGACTCGAGCGCGACGGCGTGCGGCGCTTCGCGTTCGGCGATGCGGTTCAAGCTTTTCCCGATGCGGGGCGGCAAGTGTTGCGCAACACGCTAAGCAAGCTCGCGCGCAAAGGCAGGCTGCACCGAATCCGGCGAGGCGAATACTTGCTTGTGCCGTTGAAGGAAGAGGATTACGCGTTGCACGAGCTCGCGTTGGCGGCGCAGTTTTACCCCGACGGGTACGTCTCGTTTTTGTCGGCGCTCGCTTTCCACGGTTTGACGACGCAGTTGCCCACCGTAGTTCAAGTCGCGGTTCGCAAGCCCGCCCGCAAACACGTTTTCTTGAACGTGAAGTACGAACCCGTTCGCGTTGCCGAACGGTTTTACGGCGGCTTCAAAACGATTTCGTTTGGCGGCGGGAAAGTCAAAATGGCTTTGAAGGAGAAAGCGATTCTCGACTGCTTGCTGCGCCCCGACGAGTGCGGGGGAGTCGGCGCTGCGTGCAAAGCGCTTCGCGAATCGTTCGCCGAATTGGATTGGAGCACGATCGATTATTTCTTGAAGAAAATGAGTAACAGCGCGGTCGAGCGGAGGCTCTACTACTGCATCGCGTTCTTGGGCAAGAAGAATCCATTGGTCTTGCCCCCAAAAAAATTCGTTGGCTACCGCAAACTCGATTCCTCGAAACCCGCTCGCGGAAAATACGATTCGAGATACGGCCTGCGTATTAACGTTGACTTGAAGGAAGAATTGGGTTGAAGGAAGAACTGGCTTGAAGAAAAAAAGGTGGTTTGCTCGTGAAGGAATTCGATTTGGACGTGATTAACCGCGTAGCCCGAAAGCAAAAACTGAGTCTCGGCAACGCCGAGAAAGACTACGTTTTGTCTGCCGCCCTCGGCGTTCTCTCGGAACTCGGCTTGGACTTCGTTTTCAAGGGCGGAACTTGCTTGAAGAAAGCTTACTATCCCGAATTCCGCTTTTCGAGCGACTTGGATTTCGCCTTGAAAAAAACCGAAGAAAAGGAAGAAAAAGAAAGAAAGGAGGACGTCGCGCGGAAAATCAGGAAGGCTTTCGAAAACAAGGCGATTCACGGAATACGGTTTTTGAAAACCAAAACAGTAGAACGAGAAAAGAAGGGTAACGCCGCGCTCGCGTTGCAGTACGAAAGCCGCGTGAGCGAAGCCGCTCACGTGGATTCGATTCGAACCGAGTTTTCCGCGGAACTACCAGTGTTGCGCGAGGCGAACGAGCGCGCGATTTTGAACCCGGTTGAATACGCGCTTACCGAAACGCGAATCGCGTGCATGGCGCTCGAAGAAATTCTTGCCGAAAAAATTCACGCGGTTTACCACAGGCGCAAGCCGCGCGACTTGTACGACCTCGCGTTTTTGCTGGAGAAAGGCATTTCCGTCGACCGCGAATTGATTTCCGCGAAGCTGAAGCCGTTGAACGCGGAATTAACCGCGGAGTCTTTCGGAGAACGCGCGAAGATTCTCGGAGAATCGTGGAGTGAAGACTTAAGCAAGATTTTCGTCGAAATCCCGGATTTTGAATCAGCGCGCGCATTCGTGTTAAAAAAACTGTTTTGATTGAAAACTCGACGTTACCGCCAGTCGCTGTTCCTCAAACGTCGTTTGTTGCTTTTAGGGGGAGTGGTTTTCAAGGCGACGGGGAAGGCGTCGGAGAAGAAGACGGTTTCTAACTCGGACTAGGGGATGGAGAGGGCGATGATTCCGGACTAGGCGAAGGAGAGGGACTCGGAGTCGGCATGGAGCAAGGAGTGGGAGTCGCACTCGCGGAAGGCGTCGGAGTAGGCGTCGCGCTCGCAGTCGGAGTTGGACTCGGCGTTGGCGTAGGCGTGGCAACGCACTCCCAAACAACACTGCAATTCGAATGACAAACTTGCACTCGCGGCGTCAAACCAGCGCCGCACGCGTTCGGCGGCGGAGCCATGCACACGTTCCAGTTATTAGCATTGCAGCAAGCGCCTGCCCTGAAAACGCATTGAAGATTAGGCGTCGGCGTCGCGCTCGCAGTCGGCATAGTCGTCGGCATGCACTGCCAAGACGCGCTGCAATCGCTGCCGCAGCCCGTGACTTGAGGCGCGAACCCGGCGCCGCAACTAGCGTTTGGCGAAATCGGAGCGCAAGTAGTCGCGCCCTTCCACGTATTGCAGCAGCCTTGCGCCGTGAAAGCGCATTGCGGCGTTGCGGGGCTCGGCTGCGGCCCGGAAGGCGTGACTTGAACGCTTTGGCACACCTCCAAACCAGTTTCGTTGTCGAGCCTGCACGTCCTCGGCGTGATTATTCTCGATGAAGGCGGCTTGCACTGAATATCGCAGCAACTCTTGGAATCGCTTGCTTCAAGCCAACGGTTTTCAACGCACCAGTAACCGTACTCGCAAACCCACCCGTTTTGCTGGCTGCAAGTCTTGGCGGGCTTGAGTTCGGGCGCAGGCGGCGCTTCCGGCGTTTCAGGCGGCGTCCACTCCTGGTTCTTGACTTCTTTTTTCACGCTAACGAGCTTGTAGTGTTTTCCAGCGAGGCTCAAGTAAACGCGTAATTCACCGTTCGGCTCGAAGTAAGTCATGAAGTAAGACGGCTTGACGCTGCGCCAACCGTAAGGCTCGAAATCAGGATTGAGGATGTCGAGGCGCTGTGCGCTTAAAGACTTTAATCCTTTCCCCGTTCTGCCGTCGGGCCACCAGTATTCTCCGCCTCTCGCTGCGTCAGGCAAATTGTGCGGGTCGTCGCCAACGTAGTAGTAATCGAACGCGATCGAGTCCCCGCGGTAAACGACGTCGTTGAACAAGACGACGTAAAGCGTCGGCGGCTGCGTGCCGTTCGAGCTGTTTTTTTCGTAGACCGCGAGTTCGCCGAACACGAGCGTTTGAGGCGCTGAAATGCAGTCGCCCGAAAAAGCGTTTTCGCGCAAGCACTTCGTCGCTTCAAACGAATTGCTTCCTTCAGTCGTGACGCAAGGCGGCGCAACGGTTTCGCAAACCTCGATTTTGACTGCGCGCGTTGCGACGACGTGGTCCACGACGTCGCGCGTAAACGTCAACGCCAAAGCCAAGGAAGGCAGTAGCGCGACTGCAAACAACGCCAGCAATACCACACGTTTGTTCACGCGCATTTACTCCACCATCTTCTTTATCGCGTTAGCTAGCTCAACGATGAAACTCGACGTAGAATCCTTGTAAGACGACGGGTCAAGGTTTTTGGGAGCTGCCGCCGCAGGCGTGGCGCTCGCTTGAACTGAAGCTTCAAGAGTAGGAGTTGGTGAAGCTGCGTTGCCTTGCGGCGGACCGGGTTTTTGCGGGAAAACGAAGAATACGAGTATTCCGATTACTAAAACGATTGCGATTGCCGCGACGGCGATTGTTTTCTTGTCAACAGCGATTTCCACGAGCAGCGCGCCTCTTTCCGAAAGAAGCGAGAACGACGGCATTAAAAAAGCTTGTTAATCCCGTGCCTTCATTTTTTGAAGAAGGACGAATACCATTCCTTGTAATGCTTGTGGTCCCCGACGAACAATATTCTCTTCTCCTTCTTCGCTTCAATCGTCTTGAAAACCAAGCGGTACTGCCCGATTTCCTCAACGAAAACAGGAACGCCGTGCTTCAAGTGCCTCGACTTGAAGTCATCTCGCTCCAACTGTCCGACTTTCTTCTCGATCCTATATTGAATCGTTTTGTCTAAGTCGAAAAACTGTTTTTTCGCTTCGTCTTCAAAACCAACTTCGTACAAGCGCGAAAACCCTTTTTTCCCTAATTTTCCGTTTTTCTTAGTTTTTCGTTTGTTCACCTGGCTTTTTTCAAGCCAGCTTCCTTGAAAACCAAACGCGCCGGAGTAACCTTCCGTTTACCTTCCTCGATTTCCCGGTCTATTGCCTCGACTTTGCGAATCACGAGTTCCGCCTCGAGTTCCTTCGCGTTGTGAAACACTTCGAATTCCTTCCCGAGTTCGAGCACTCCCGCGCGAATCGCTTCGCTTCGCGTGCGAAAATATCCGAGGTCGACGAGCTTGTCGAGAATCATTCCCACCGCTCCATCCAAACGAACCACCGCTTCCAATGCAAACACCTCTTTCCAAGCCGTTACCATCGTTTTACATACAAAAGGTATATATTCGTATGCTTTTAGTAGGTGTTTTAGTCGTTTCGGGTGTTTGCCGTTTTTGGCGTTGGTTTCACTTTGCCCGCGTTTTTATTCGTTGCGCGGCCTCACTTCCGGTGAATTTTTTGCTTGAGCCGCGAGTTTAAAAACCCTGCGGCGTGGTTTAAAAATGAGTTCGGCTTAACTGAGTTTCGGGTGGGTTGAACGTGAAAAACACAGTTCTAGAATTCGGTTTCGACGATTATCTCTCGCCGTTCACTTGGCGTTACGCCAGCGACGAAATGCGCGGCGTGTTCAGCGAGCGCAACCGCAGGCTCGCGTGGCGCAAGATTTGGGTGGCGCTAGCTCGCGCGCAGTGCAAAGCCGGGCTCGTGTCGAAAATCGAGCTCGCGGACATCGAGGCGCACGCGAAGCAAATCGACATCGGCCGCTCGCTCGCCATCGAAGAAGAAACGCGCCACGACGTGGTCGCGGAAGTCAAGGCGTTCGCCGAACAATGCAAAACCGGCGGAGGCAAGATTCATTTAGGCGCGACGAGCATGGACGTAGTAGACAACGCCGACGCGCTCGCAGCGCTGCAAGCGCTGGAAATCACTCGCTCGCGACTTTTCGCGCTGCTCGCGTGCTTCAAAAAGAAAATCGATTACTACGCGGGCACGCCTTGCATTGGTTTTACGCATCTCCAGCCGGCGGAGCCGACTACGCTCGGGTACCGATTCGCGTTTTACGCGCAATCGCTGCTTGAGGATTTCGAGTGGGTGGATTGGTGGACGAAAAATTTCAAGGCGAAGGGCTTTAAGGGCGCGACTGGAACGAGCGCGAGCTACGCAGCGCTGTTGGCGGGCACGAAAATGCGTCCCGCTGAGTTCGAGAAACTCGTTCTCGACGAGTTGGGCTTGCGCGCTTTCGAAGTCACGAACCAGACGGCGCCGAGGCGCCAGGATTACGTGGTGTTGTGCGCTCTCGCGAGCGTCGCGCAGGATGCGCACAAGTTCGCTTTCGACGTTCGTTTTCTGCAGACGCCTGCTTACGGCGAG
>JAZDKN010000013.1:0-6331 GCA_043803065.1 Microcaldota archaeon | reverse complement strand
AAAACGTTTCGGCGGTGCGTTTCCGGTGAAAAGAAAAGGCGTTCAAAAAACTATTACGCCAGCGTTGGCGTCGACTTTCGCCTTCGCGCCAGTCTTGAATTGCGCTAAACCGCCCTCAGGCTTGTCGACGAGCGGAACGCCGGAAATAATTCCGCCGACAGCGCAAATCGTTTCGCACTCGCCGTTGATAATCGCTGCAGGCGCCTTGCCGTTTTTCTTCAAGCGATAAAGCGTGTAACTCCCAACGGTCGAGCCTTTGCCGCTCGGGAAAACAAGGATTTTTCCCGCGATGCTTTCGCCTTTGATGTCGCTCTCGCCGTCAGTCACGACGCCCGAGTCCGGGTCGACTCCCCCGTAAAACGAAACCGGTTTCTGCGAAACGAGGAGCTCGCCTTCAGCCACGCCTTTCGCAATCGTTCGCGCCTTGACTTCAGTCATGAAAAACCACCGCGTTACTCGCCTTCTTCGCTCTTAGTTTCGTCTCGCTTAGTTTCTTCTTTCTTGGTTTCATTCCTCTTTGCTTGCGTTTGCTTCCACTCGCCCGTCACCGCGGCGTCAACGCACTCCTCGAGCGTTCCGAACTTCGTCTTGAAAGCGTTCTTGCCGCGAGCGTAAAAACAAGATTTCGCGCTGTCAGTCGCGAGACACTTAAAGCGGCCTTTTATCGGCGCGACGACCATGCAAGTGTCGCAAGCGAACTTCGCGCCAGCAGCCTCGATTTTCTGCGCGTAACCAGCTTGCTCCGCGATTTGCTTGATTGGGCGCGCGATGCAAATCCAGAATTCCTTGCCTTCCTTGACGTGCTTGCCTTCGAGGAGCTCGGCGATTCGCCGCACTTCATTAAGCGAGCAATGAGGACAGCCCACGCTGATTATATCCGGTTCATCGTAGCCCGCGTCCGTCAACGCGACTTTCGCGTCATCAACGTCGTTCTGCGTTACGACGATTTCCTCACTCGGCGTTCTCGTGCGGTTAGGCGTAATGCCTTTAATATGAAACAACGCTGTTCCCCCGTAAGTAGCGATGCTCGCGCACAAAGATTTTAGTTGTTCAACGCTCGCGCGCTTGACGCCGACGAACAACGGGATTTTGTTACCGATTTTTTTGCCGGTCGCGTAGCCGAGCGCGCCGAAATCAGGAATCGTCTTAAGCTTCGCCCGCACTTTCACCAGCACCTGCGCCTGGCGATTCTCGTCGAGATGCATTCCGTACTCGGCAGTCTTTCCCGTGAGCGCGCTCGCAATCGCGCTCGGCCCGCCTTCACGGTTCGTCCTCGCTCCGAGAACGCTGTTAGCGAAGCAGACGGCGCTCGACTCACTCCACGCCACGCTCTCACCGTAACGAGGGAGATTGCCAATAAAATAAGGAGTGCACGTGCAACTAGCGATTACACCCATTTTCTTGAACGCGTAGATGACTTCGAGCTGCTTCTTCGCGAAATCCTCGGGAATCCCGAACTTGCGCCAATCTTCGAGGTCCATGCCCGCGGGATTCAGCGTCGTCAAAACGCGCGCCTGGCCGTCGCGCGCGAGCTCGCTTAGATACTCAAGTCCCGCGTCACCGAGATTATCGTAACTCACGCCAGCGATTTGCACGCTGCTCACGTCGATCAAGCGCTTCGCCCTGTAAATCTCGCCGAGCGCGCACAAAATTTCCATGCTTTTCTTGACGGCGTTGCCGAACTTTCCTTTCAACATCTCTTTTTCTTCAGCGGTCAAATCCATAATTAAATCAAACCCCGCCAAACACTCAATCAACGAACTTCTTCGAATCCGTCTTCGGCGCGCGGATTTTAGTGAAATCTTTTCCTTTCGCAACAAGCGGCTTCGTCGCGTCGAGCCCCCACTTGCACGTGGCGTGCGTTTCCGGCTCGCTCGACGGATCCAAACTCGAACCTTTTTGCGCGGGTTTGACGACTAAATCCTTGTCCGCCTGAAAGCGCGTTGCAAGCGCCCACTCGACTTCGTTAGGATCGAGAATATCGATGTCGTCATCGACGATTACTACGCGCTTCATCGACTTGTGCCCTTCAAACGCGGCTTCAATCGCCTTGCGGCCGTCGTCTTCTTTCGTTTTCTTGATTTTTACTACTCCGTGCAGCCAAGAACAACCGCCGGGCGTGATATTCACGTCCACGCACTTCGCGACTTTGTTCACCGCCGAATAAATCGTTGGTTCGCGCGGCATTCCCATCAAAATCTTGTGTTCGAGTCCGCCTTGCAGCAAATTCTGCCAAACCGCGTTCTTCCGATGCGTCACGCACTTGACTTCGAACACGGGCTCGTCAGGGCGTTGTACGTCCATGGTTTCGGTGAGGTCGACGAACGGTCCTTCCTGACTTGTTTCGTTGAGAATGCGTCCCTCAAGAACGAACTCCGCGTCAGCGGGAACTGCCACGTCGATTGTTTTGCACTTCGTGGTTTTCAGCGGCTCAAGCGAGTTCGCGATGCGCATTTCGTCGACGCCCAAATCAACGCTCGAGGCGCCAGCCAGCGCGACATTAGCGCCGAGCCCAACGCAAATCGCCGCGTCAATCGCTCCGCCAGCGCGCTTCTTGAACTCCGCCAGGTGCCGCGGCAGCATGCGAAAAGCGAAACGATTTTTGCTGATGACAAGCGAGCGGTGGTAAGACGCGTTTTGGCCGAGCTCTGCGTCTTTGACGAAATAAACTCCGCTGGAAAGATAGCGCCCGGCCTCGCCGGCGTAACACTTCACGATTGGAAGCGAATACAAATCAACGTTCGTCTCCACGACTTCCTGGCACGGCGCGTTCGAAATTATTTCCGGCGCAGTCGGCGCGTCAAGCGCGCGAATCATTTTCGGAATAAGCTCGCTTTGCGCGACGCCGAAATACGCTGCAACCAACGGTTTCGTCGAGTAAACGTTTGCGACGAACGGAACGTCGCTTTCCGCAGTGCCGTTTTCGAACAACATCGGCCGCGAGTTGAATTCCTTTATGAGCGCCGCAGCCTCGAGCTCCGCCTTCGGCTTCTTCTTTACTCGCAAGAGTTTCCCTTGCTTGTCGAGCTTTTCGATGAAAGAACGCAAACTCATTTTCTCACCTTTTTCGACCACCGCGGATAAAGAGAATTTTCGACGCCTGCAGCTGAAAGAACGCGTCCTGCAACGAAATTCGTTAAGTCGGCAACGCTTTTAGGCTTGTCGTAAAAACCAGGCGAAGCAGGCGCGATGACAACGCCGAGGCGAGCTAGCTTCAACGCGTTTTCGAACGCAACCGCGCTCCAAGGCATCTCGCGCGGAACCAAAACGATTTTTCGAGCATTACCCTCTTTAAGCATGACATCAGTCGCACGCGCAACGAGATTGTAAGCGAAGCCGTTCGCAATCGCGCTCAACGTCTTCATCGAACACGGGCAGACGATGAGCGCATCCGCGCGAAACGAGCCGCTCGCGATTGGCGCGTCGATTTCGCGCTCGCCGTAAACGCGGCTGCACGCGCGCTTGAATTCCGCCAACGCTTTCGGCGCCTCGTACTTCATGACGAGCTTAGCGTTTTCAGTAACGACGCAATGCGTTTCAGCTCGCTGGCGCTTGAGTTCCCGTGCGATCGCTAGCGCGTAATCGATGCCCGACGCTCCAGTAACGCACAAAACGATTCGCAATAAATCCACCTTGGAGAGTAAGTTAAGTTGGAAACAAGTTAAAAACCTTCTCCGCTTAAACAAACAACGACGAGCGACGAAAACGAGAAACGCTTTCAGCGAAGGGTTGAAAAAATGAAGACAATCGCGAGCGCACCGAACAAGATTCACATTGCGGGCGAGCACAGCATCGTTTACGGCGGACGCGCGTTGATGGCGCCGGTTGAAGTCAACGGCAGGCGCAATTACGCTTCAGTGCAAAAATTCAGCGGCTACCCGCGCTTTTACTTCAAAGGCGAACCGCTGGGTGCGGCTACCCTCAAACCCGACGGAGAAAAACAAGGCAACACCGTCTGGTTTCCGCTCCTTGAAGTCGCGCGGCACGTCTTCGAAAAAACGAAGTTCAAACTCGTCAAACCGATTCTCGCATCGCGCGAGTTCAGCGGCGCGCCGAAAGGCACCGGCAACAGCGCGAGCATAAGCGCCGCGCTAGCGCTCGCGCTTTACGAGTACTGCGGGCGCTCGCCTTCGCGCGACGAACTCTTCGACGCTGCATTCATCGGAGACGACGAGTGGCACGGCGGCCGCTCGAGCGGCGGAGACGTGACGGCCGTTCTAAGCGATTGCGCTCTCGAGCTGCACAAAGAATTCGATACCGCCGCGTCGAACGGCTTCCGAATGATTTACGAAAACGCTTGCCTCGCGTTGCCGGAAGGAACGACTCTAACGCTTGCGAGTTCCATGGATTCGACCCGCAAGTGCGCGAATACCGCGGAATTAACTGCTGTTTGGCGCGACTCACACGGAATACGCTGCGGCGCCGCGGAACTAAGCGCGAGCGAACGCAAGCGAGTGACGCGCGAATACGATGAAGTAGTCGTAGAAATCAAGCGCGAGCTGCACGCGAAAGGCGACGCGAAGCGCCTCGGCGAATTGCTTAGCAAGAACCACTCGCTGCTCGCGCGCGACGGAGTCAGCACGCCGCAAATCGAATCAATCCGCGCGATTGCGAAAAGCAACGGCGCGCTTGGCGCGAAGCTCATCGGCGGAGGTGGGTGCGGCGGAGCCGTCATCATTTTAAGCCGCGAACTGCAGCAAACGCAGGTTTTGCGCGCGGTGCGCAAGGCGGGTTACGAATCGTTCGAAATCGCGTTCACACAAAAAGGCGCTTGTCTTGAAAGCAAAGAGTAAACGCTTATGAATTACGTTATAGGTGTCGACGAGGCCGGCAGAAACTGAAAACCGCTTGCACGCCAAGCGTTGTCGGTTGCCGATAGGTCCCGTCATAGGCCCAATGGTGATTTGCGCTTTCGCTTGCCCGCACGGCGACGAGTGCGGCTTGCGCGGCGACGGAGTCAAAGACTCGAAACTGCTCACGCCGCAACAACGCGAAACGCTGGCCAAAACAATCAAAAAATACCCGCGCTCACTCGTCGTGCTAACGGCTGCGGACCTCACTCAATCGATGAGCAAGCGTACTAGCCTCAACGAAATCGAGGCGCGCGCAATGGCGAAAGCAATCAGCGAAGTAGTCAAGAAAGTAGGAGCGCGAAACGTGAAAACAATTTACGTCGACACGCCCGACCCGACTGCGGCGAAGTACGCCGCTCGATTGCGAAAATACTTTTCTTTTCCGAAACAAGCGACGCTCGTGTGCGAACACAAGGCGGACGTAAATTACCCCGTAGTCGGCGCGGCGTCGATTCTCGCGAAAGTAACGCGCGACTTTGAAATCGAGGAAATCAAGCGCAAATTAGGGCACGATTTCGGGAACGGGTATTCGCACGACGAGCGCACGATAGCGTTCCTCAAAAAGCACATTCGCGACGAGGCGCTGCAGGAGTTCATTCGCCACAAGTGGATTACGGCGAAGCGCATGAAAACGACGCAACTCGACTTAAGCGGATTCGCGTGACTACGCAGGCGCGGCGCCTTCGGCGCCTTCGGGTTTTTCAACTGCTTCCGTGTCGAATTCTTCCTTGAGCTGCGTCTTCTTGATTTCGATTCTGCGCACCGGCGCGATGCGCTTCAGTTTTTGCGAGAGTTCGGCTCCAAGCCGACCGTAAAGCGCTTCCGTAATGAATCTACCGAAGTCCGTCGCTGCGACCTTCGCTTCGACTTCCTTTTTGAGCGCGTTGCGCAACGCCGTTTTCTGCGAGTTGCTGCAAGGAACAGCGGTCACGAGCAGGATTTTAACGGTGAACTCGACTCCGTCGCGCGACTTCACCGGGTAAACGACGTGCAAGGCATCGCGATGCCTGCGCACGAGCGTGCTGAGGTACTCCTTGCTGATTTCGTGCCCAATGAATTTCGTGAAAGCCGTTTTTCCCTTGATTTCGAAAACGCGTAGCTTGATGTTCGTGTAAATGTGCGCTATGTCATGCGAAACCTCTTTGAGAGGAAGAATGATAACGCGATTAATCAGCTTGTCCTCGTCGCTAGCCGGCGTCTTCGCTATTTCAACCTCGCCCAAAAATTTCGGCGCGAGAACCGAGTACCAAGTCTTCAGTTTCCACGTGTCAATCGCTTTCTTCTTGTCAGCCATTAAAGTTTTTCACCCTTCCGAAAAGTCCTAAATGTTCCAAAATTTTATTTTCACTTCACGAGCAGAGCCGCTTCCTCCGCCGAGTATTTCCAATCGCGCGGAAGCTTCTTGCCGCGGTAATAGCGCACTAGTCGCTTGATTTTCGATTCCACGTCGTTCAACTTCTTGCGGTTCTGCGTGTCCC
>JAZDKN010000012.1:0-6101 GCA_043803065.1 Microcaldota archaeon | reverse complement strand
CCGCAATTTTTTCGCTTCATCATTCATTTGTCGTATTTTATACGCATCGGCGTCAAAATATTCTTTGACGGTAAGAAGCTCGTCAAAGCACCATACTTTTGGCGAAATGCGGAATCCAGCGTGTTCTTTAAACGCTTTAGCTAACGCTTTGCCAAGAGGTTCGTGTCCTTTTAAAACGTGTATTGCTGGTTGTTTGCCGATGCGCAATAGTCGCAAGAGGCCTCCAGTTGCGTCCACCGTCGCCACATGGCCGCTGGGGCCGTGTATTTCAAATCCGCCGTATTTCGCGGTTTCTCGAATAACTGTCAAGCCTATCGGCCCACTCAAACCATAAGCATAGACTGGTGACATAACCGTGTGGCTAGGAAATTGCTTAACCACTTCCAGCGCTATTTTATGCGCGGTACTGACCCTATTAGCTGCAAAATTTGCTTTCAAGCCAGACTTCGGAACTTGTGTTCTTGCCATACCGAATCACCAGAATTCTTTTGGTTGAAAGCAGCTTTTAAAACTATTGCTGAGTGCTCGGCAACCAAGCGACATCAAAATCCGAGCGTGTGCTCGCCGCCGCGAAACGCTTTTAAGAGTTCGCGCCCTTGTTATTTTTCGGTAAGAGAAAAAAGAAAAAAAGAAAAAACGAAACCGAAAAACGAAGCTAACGAACAAAAACCACGTTTAAACCGCGACGGGGCTGCGCTACGTTCGACTCCTTATTACGCACAAAAACCGCGCCGAACACGCCGAACGCGCTCACTGCCGGCGCGGCAAGCCACGGCTTAAGCAGCTACGACATCGTCAACCTGCCCGCCGAAGAGCTGCTCAAAAAACTAGGGTCGACGGAACGCGGGTTGAGCGAACAAGAAGCCAAAAAGCGTTTGGCGTCCAGCGGCTACAACGAGCTCGCGAAAAGAAGCAAGCGAAGCGCCTTAATCCAATTCCTATCCAAATTCCTGAACCCGCTAGTGCTCATGCTCCTAGTCATAGCCGCTTTTTCATTCTACTTCGGCCAACAAACCAGCGCCGAAATCGTCTTCGCCATGGCGGTTCTCAGCGTCGTAATGACGTTCGTGCAAGAATACCGCGCGGGCAAGGAAGCCGAGCGCCTGAACGATTTGATTAAAGTCACGACAACCGTCTTGCGCAACGGCAAACCCCGCGAAGTCAAAATCCGCGAAATAGTGCCCGGCGACATAATCGATTTGTACGCGGGAGACATGATCCCCGCCGACTTGCGCATAATCTCGTGCAAAGACTTGTTCGTAAACCAAGCATCGCTCACCGGCGAATCGTTTCCCGTCGAAAAATTCGCGGCGCCCATCTATCCAAAAAGCATGTCGTCAACCGAATTCAACAACATGACGTTCATGGGTTCCAGCGTAGTAAGCGGCACGGGCTACGGCTTAGCCGTAAAAACAGGCATGGCGACGCAGTTCGGCGAAATATCGCGCAAACTCTCGAAAGCCCGCGTTGAAACCGCTTTCGATAAAGGCATCGACGCGTTCGCGCTCATGATGCTACGAATAATCGTTTTACTCGTATTAGCAATATTCGCCATCATTTCCGTCCGAAGAGGCGACATGGTAGAAGCGTTCTTGTTCTCGCTCGCGGTCGCGGTCGGAATCGCGCCTGAAATGCTGCCGATGATAGTGACTATTACGCTCTCGAAAGGTGCGAGGCGAATGGCTGCAAAGCAAGCGATAGTAAAACGCCTGAATTCAATCCAGAATTTCGGCGCGATGGACGTGTTGTGCACGGACAAGACGGGCACGCTCACGATGAACATAATTATCCTCGAAAAGCACTTGAACGTGGCTGGCAAGGAAGACGAAACCGTGCTTCGGCAAGCGTACGTAAACAGTTATTACCAGACGGGACTCAAGAATTTGCTCGACAAGGCGATTCTCGCGCACGAAAAAATGCTCGTGCGCCAATACAAGAAAATCGACGAGATTCCGTTCGACTTTTCCCGCAAAATAATGTCCGTCGTCATAGAAAACGACGCGCGCTCGGGCAAGCGCAAGGCGGCGCGGCTCATAGCGAAAGGCGCGCCCGAAGAAATATTCCGGCGGTGCACGCACTACGAACTCGACGGAAAAACAAGCAAGCTCGAGGGCCGGATGCTGAAAAAACTCGAGAAAGACTATCTTGAACTCAACCGGCAAGGCTTTCGCGTTCTAGCAATCGCGTACCGCGACATGGAACGCAAGCCAACTTATTCCAAAAACGATGAAACGCGCCTCGTTTTGAAAGGATACCTCGCCTTTCTCGACCCGCCTAAAGCCAGCGCGAAACAAACCTTGCCTGCGCTCGAGAAACTAGGAATCAAACTCAAAATCCTCACTGGTGACAACGCGCTCGTAACGCTGAAAGTCTGCGACGAAGTCGGACTCAAAGTCACGGGCGTAGTAGCGGGCGGCTTCGTCGAAAACCTTTCCGACGAAGAACTCCGCAAAACCGTCGAACAGGCGAACATCTTCGTTCGCCTGTCGCCGTTCCAGAAAGAACGCGTGATAAACGCGCTGCGCGCGAACGGCCACATCGTGGGATATTTAGGCGACGGAATAAACGACGCGCTCGCGCTGAAAGCTGCGGACGTTGGAATAACGGTCAACAACGCGGTCGACATAGCGCGCGAGTCGGCCGACATTATCCTCTTGAAGAAAAGCTTGACGGTGCTTGAAGACGGCGTCGTCGAAGGAAGAAAAACGTTCGGCAACATAACGAAGTACTTGCGCATGGGTTCGAGCTCGAACTTCGGCAACATGATCAGCATGACTGGCGCCAGCATTTTCCTGCCGTTCCTGCCTATGGCGCCAGTTCAAATCCTCGCCAACAACTTTTTGTACGACGTATCGCAAACAGCGATTCCGTCCGACGGCGTGGACAAAGAATATCTCCTCGCTCCGCGGCCGTGGAACGTTGAAGGAATAAAGAAATTCATGCTCTACTTCGGGCCCGTAAGCGCGTTGTTCGACTTCGCCACGTTCGGCGTGTTATTGTTCGTCTTCAACGCGCAGGCGGCGTTGTTTCAAACCGGGTGGTTCCTCGAATCGTTGTGTACGCAAACGCTCGTTATCCACGTCATCCGCACGTCGAAAACGCCTTTTCTCGAAAGCAAGCCCAGCAAAGCGTTGCTCGCCACTTCGCTCGCAATAGTTCTCCTCGGCCTGTCTCTACCGTTTTCGCCGCTCGCAAAACCGTTGGGCTTCACGCAGCCGCCGCTCGAATACTTCGCTTTCCTCGCTCTCATCGTGGGCGTCTATCTCGTTTGCGTGCAACTAGTCAAAAAATGGTTCACCAAGAAGTACGGCTACTACTGAACTGACGGTTAACTCCGAACTCCTCCGCGCGGGTGCCGCAAGAAAAGCCTTCGAAAACGCGAGTTTTGCCTCGTATGAGCCTCTTACGAGCTGACGCGCGCTTAAGGCGCGCCTAATTCGGGTACATTAGCGCGCGTTTCCATCGACTCAACTGACTCTGCTGGCGTTGCCCCTGCTGGCTGCTCCGCGAACGCCTTCTTCTCTTCCTGCAGCTCGTGCCGCACCAAATCGCGCAAGAAATCGCTCAATCCCATGTACCCGCGCTTGTTCGCGAGCGCTTTCAGCACGTCCTTCGTTCCGTCCGGCACCTTGAAAATAACGACTTCAACCAATCAAATCAACTCCGTTGCGCGCCGCACCAGTTCCAAACAACTTGGCGTAATACTTTGTTCATACCTAAAACGGTGTTGTTGTATTTTAGGCTTTCGGCGAGCAAAAACATGCCTATATCCACCTATAACCGCGAAAATAAAGTGCGAATGTCCTCACCAAAGCTTAAAACAAGCGAAAATTAGGCGTGTTTAGGCTTTGTTTGAAAGAAAAATTAGAGTTGGGGGAGCGCCGAGAGGCGGTGCGCCTTCTTTTAGCCGGCGTCTCCCAACTGTAAACGACCCTTTGGCTGCGGCGAAGCGGTTTCTTAGAATTCGTAACCCACCGCAAACCGCGTTGCCTCCAACCAGTAAATTACCGTCGTTTAGCGCAAATCCTATGATTCCCTCGGCTCATCCGTTTTCCTTTTGTTTTCAAGAGTGCGAGTGCTGCGCCGCGAGCACAATGTCTTCGCGCGTGACGAACGAGCGTCCAGCATGGCGCGCGTAAACGCGCGCTCTCCCGATTATGTTGTCCGCCTCGTCTTCGAGTATTTCGCCGAGCTTGCGGCTCGCTTTCTCGTCAACGCGGTCCGCTCCCGCGGTGCGAATGAGTTTGTCTAAATCCCACACTGATAACGCTTTATGAGCCACTTTCACTCACTACTCGCTACTTCTGAGTTCTTCTTTTTCCGTCTTTTTTCTTGCTTTCTTCGTTTCAACCCTTTGGGCCGTACTACGCTCGCTGCATTCGTTACGCTCGCGCGCGAATCACGGTTTTGAAAAAACCGTGGTCGATTTCCACCAAACCGCCGTGCTCGAGTATCGCAGCCAGCCGCTCGATTTTGTGGTGCGGCAAGCCGAGTTTCTGCGACGCGTCGACGGTTGAAATCCCGCCGCGCACGGTCGATATGCGGAGGAGTTTGTCCGCGTGCGTCACGATTTCCTTCGGTATTTCCATTTTCCCACCTTTTTTCGAAATGCTTTTTTTCGTTTTTTTATTTTTTTCTTCAGTTTTTTCACGCTTCCTTCAGCTTCCGCAACCCGCTGAACCGTGTCAGCCAAGCGGGTCTACGCTGATTATAACTTCGTCTCCTTTCGCTTCGAGTTTGTACGACTTGTTGCTCGTGCCTAATTCCGCAAAAACTCTCCAAACCGGCGTTTGTCCTACATTCATTACCTTTACACCTCTACTGTCAATGAAGCGTGAACAAATTCTTGATTTTCTCGTCAACTCGGTAAACGTTTTTCTTGCGCCCTCCGACGGGTTTGCCTTCTACGCCGATTAGCGGCCACGGAATGTTGGGTTTCCGGCGTTTTTCCGCGTTATCGTCGCCGCGCAACTGGTAGAGTGAATTGAACGCCGTATTCTCCGCTAGGCCCGTGGCGCTTCGAATCTCGGAAAGTGTGAGCCCGTTCGGGTTGCGTATCAACAGCTCGAGGATTTGTTTTTGGCTCGGCGAGAGCGATACCCACCACTCGGCGTTGCTCGTCGTCAACTGCGCGAGAGTCGCGCTTGTCGCAGTCGCACTCGCTTTTTTGTCTCGCGCTTCAGCTTCTCGTCCCATCTCGAGAAACTCGCTTCCTTGCTCGCCCGCGACTTCTATTCCACACCCTTCTTTTTCTTTTCCGCCTTCTTTTCCTTCACGCGGTTTCCCTTTGAGCCGACTGTTCGCAATCGCGTCTTCGATTGCCGATTGAATAAGAAGATCGTTAGCGTATTCCGCTGCGCCCTTCCACTTGCTTTTGCCTAGCGCGAGGGCCGCGAGAAAACCGTTTAGTTCATCGAAAACGTAGCGCGGCGACAACAGCACGCGCTCGTCTTTGAGTAATTCTTTGAGAAACGCTTCGGGGAAAGGCGCGGTGTTGCGTTCGCCTACTGCGGCGACTCGGTGTTCGATGATTTTGCGCATTTCCGCTGCGGTGAAATTGTTTCTTTGGAAAACGTTTCCTTCGCCCACGAGCTGCAAAAACGAGTCTGGAAAGCCCTCCTTTCCAAGCGCGCAAATCACGGCGCGCAAGTTCGGCACTTCGTCGAGCAAGTACTTGAATTCCATATACATTTCCGGCGCTTTAGCGAGATGCGCTTCGTCGAGAAACAGAATAGTTTTGCGGTCGCGGCTCAGCTTCCTGAAGTGGTCGGCGATTTCCGCGCGCGTGAAACCGCGCTGCTTTTTCCGACTGCCGCCGAGAGCTGAAACGAGTGCGTCGATTATTCCTTCGCGGCGCCTGAGCCCGGCTTCTTTCGCGAGGTCGTCCAGGCTCTCAGGAGGTTCTTTAAACATTATCGTAGAGAATTCGCTTTCCGGAAGCGAGTATTTAACAAAATAAATCGCGCTCGTTTTGCCCACGCCTTTCGGGCCGACGAGCAAGCAGGCTTTCGCGTCGAACGCGAGGCGCTCGACTATTGAAGCGGCTTCGAACGCGCAGTAGTATTTCAAAAATTCGTCGCGATTCTCAGCTCGCAAGTCCT
>JAZDKN010000011.1:0-12168 GCA_043803065.1 Microcaldota archaeon | reverse complement strand
GGCTGTGACGGCTTGTGCTTGGAGTGGGGAACGGACGCCGGATTCAAACCGACTTCATTAAGCAGGGTTTTGACTTCCTCGACGTCGACGAGCGTGTTGACGCACCCGTCCCGCAAAAGCAGCACGCCGACCGCCGGCACGCTCGCCTTGTCGCACTCGTTCAAACCCTCCTCAGCTTCCTTGTGGCAAGCGATGCCTACCACCGCGTCCGGCGAACGCTTAGCGATAATATTCCGCACCATCGTGCCGCCCGGCACGATAAAACACTCCGCGCCGGACGCGAGCGCGTAATCGCGAATCGCGCGCGCCTGACAGTCCGCGCTGCACCGCTTGCACTTAAACCCTTCCTCGGTTAATTCCGCCTTGCACTCGCGCTTGCGCAAACACTGGGGAATGAAAACGATTTTGCGCTTGGCTTGTCGGACATTTTCCTTTTTCCTTTCCCCGCGCGCGCGAATAATGAGTTTCGCCGCTTCGTCCTCGCTCAAATTGAAGAGCTGCGCTACCTTGACTTTAACGTCTTTCGTGCTCAAGTCCATCGCCATCGCGCGCTGGACCATACTCTTCAAGAAACCCAAGGCAAACACGCACCGTCAAAACCCGATAAAAAAATAACCCGTCAAGAAAAAATCAAGAAACGCGATGCAAAAAGTGCAAAGCAAAAATCAGGTTTTGTTCCCGATTTCGCCTATTTCGTTGAACGCCTTGTCCGTTTCCTGCCCCACGATTTTGCTTCCTTTCTTAGCCGTGTTCTGCAGCTGGAGAATCAAGACTATCGCGACCGCTATCACCGCGGCGATTACGATAATCAGTTCGGCGCTCACTTGCGCCGCTTCATCGCGCGAAAACGACTTAAAAAATTCGCGAACACCCACTCAAGCCACCCCCCGAAAAATTAAGGCGCGAGGGACTTTTATTGGTTGCGGGAAACCGCTTCTAAAACCGCTTTTGCGATTGCTTGCCCGAAAACGCGCGCCGAACTCGGTCCGTCCGCGGTAACGATTTTTCCGTCTGTTTCGCACGGTCGGCCGGTGAAAACCGCGCCCGCTTGCTTGAGCGCGGCAATCGTTTCGTCGTCGGGAAAAGCGGTAACGCGCTTGCCTTCGACTACGCAGGCAGCAGCGAGAATGCGCGGCGCAATGCAAATAGCCGCAACGATTTTGCCCGCCGAAGCGAATTCGCGCGCGAGAGCGAGCACGGCGGCGTTCGAATCCAGCTTGTGTTCTTCAACACCAGGTCCGCCAACGAAAACAATTGCAACGAAATCGGTTGCGCGTAATTCGCCGGCTTCGAGCGAAAGCTTGGATTCAGCTTTGCCGCCGAGCTTGCCAGCGAAAACGCCGCGACGCGTGCTCGCGATTACGCACTCGCAACCGCGCGATTCGAGTTCGCGCTTTGGTTCGAACAATTCCTCGTCACGAAACCCGCCGGGCGCAATGAAAAAAAGAATTTTTGGTTTCGCCATCCTCGATCGCCCCCCTTCTTCAAAAAAAGCGGGGAGAGGGAGTTGCACCCTCCTATCTTGCTCTGCAGGCAAGCGCATAGCTGATCTGCCATCCCCGCGAAAAACCAAAGGCCGCAAAGGCGTGAAAGCAGGAGTAAATTGTCGGCGGGAGGGTTTAACTATTTTTTCTTTCGCTTCTTTTGCGTCTTTCGCTTTTCTTTCGCTTATCTGTCACTGTTTTTTCTTTCGCCAGCCTCGCGCGACGCCCAAAAGCGAAAACAAGTACTCGCCTAAATCCGCGTACTCGTTCAACCCGCTGCGCAGTTCGCGGCGCCTGAAAAGCCAAAGAAACGCGACGCCGACGAAAGCACCGAACGCGTGAACGCTGAAATCAGTAGGCGTAGCCGTCTCGCGCGCCTTTCCTTCAGCAGTCTGCTCCGCTTGAGCTGAAACCGCTTGCAGCGACGCGTTCGCCTGCGCCGCCTCAACAGTACGGTTTTGCGCGAGGAGCATTGGAATCTCATTTTCCAGCGACGCTTTTTTTTCGAGGAGCCCGCTTTCGAATGCGTGCTCGCCGAAATCAACTAGCGGCACGAGAGCGAAAGCGACTATTAACGGCACCGTGATTAGCAAAACAAGCGCGCGCTTGGGCTTCAGCGCTGCGGCAGCGGCCATTAACCCTGAGATAGCGGCGCTCGCACCGATGAGCGCAACGCCGGGATTCAGGAAAGCGAAGAGCGCTCCGCCGAGCACGCCCGACGCAAGAAAAATCACCAGGACGTCGCTCCAAACCAAAACCGTTTCCAGCAAAAGCGAGAACGCGATTAGCGGCAGTAAATTGCCCGCGAGGTGGATTACGCCGACGTGCAGGAAAATGTGCGTAAACAAGCCAAGCGGCGATTCGCCGAGGCCGAACGCGCCTAACAGGCTCGACGGCAGGTAAGGCGTTCCGTTGCTGAACGCGACGTAAACCGCCAGCAGCACGGCGGAAAGCAAAAGCGTGGCTTTGAACTTCAATCGACATCACTACGACGCACTGCAACAACGTATTCAACAGTAGTTTAATGAAAAAGAACTAGTCGCTTTAAAAGAATTAGGCCGGACCGCGCTTTCGCGGGTTCGGCAAGGCGACCAGTTCAACCCACCGTATAGAATCCGTATTACCGTTACGCGGGCGCGCAATAAAAGCGTTTGGGGTTTAAAAGCAGGGAGACCGCCTTCAAACGCAAAAAAACAAAAAACCAACAAAAAAACGGTAGCGGGCTCGGGGGGATTCGGACCCCCGACTCCTCGGTTTCCCAAAAACGCCGCTGGGCGTTTTTTAAGAGCCGAGTGCTCTACCAGGCTGAGCTACGAGCCCAAGAAGAGTAAGAAATGCTGCGCTGAATATTAAAGCGTTTTCCTTAAACAACGCATGCCGAAAATAATCGTTCTCCGCCTCGGGCACCGCAAGAAGCGCGACGTCCGCGCCACCACGCACTGCTGCCTCGCCGCACGAGCGCTCGGCGCAAACGAAATAATTTTAAGCGGCGAGTTCGACGAAACGCCGATTGAAACCGCCCGCGGAGTAACGAAAAAATGGGGCGGCGCCTTCCAAGCGCGCTTCCAACCGAATTGGCTGCGCTTCCTGCGCAACTTCCGCGGAACAAAAATCCATTTGACGATGTATGGATTGCCACTGCAAGAAAAAATCGGCGAGATTCGCCGCGCCGGCCGAAAAAAGAACGTCCTCGTCGTCATAGGCGCCGAGAAAGTTCCGCGCGCGGTCTACGACGAAAGCGATTACAACGTCTCAATAGGCGGGCAGCCGCACAGCGAAGTCGCAGCTCTCGCCGTTTTCCTTCACGAATTCTTCGAAGGCCGCGAACTTGGCAGGAAATTCGGCGGAGCGAGAATCGAAGTGATGCCGAACGCGCGCGGGAAAACGGTTTCGAAAAAGAAAAAAACAAGAAAACCCGAGAAACGCGCAGAACCCCGCCGAAAAACCGCTTAAACATCGTTTTCACTACTCGCGCGTGACGAAGAACCGCCTCGAGAAAAAGAATATATAGTGATTCAAGGCGAGAGTATAGCCATGGCTTTAACTAGAACAACGCTCAAGCGTCGTTCAATAGCCGAAACATACCGAAACAAATCAAAACAAACCAACCCGCTTTCACAACACTTTTACGATTACGTTTCGCAAGTCTCCACGCCTCAAGGCCTCAAGGTACTGCAAAGCATAGGCGACGGGGCGACGGACGAGCACATAGAAGAAAAAACTAAATACAAGATGGCCGGCATCCGCGCCTTGCTCAACGTATTGCACAAACACGGTTTCATCAGTTACGCGCGGGAAAAAAATTTAACGAACGGCTGGTTCACGTACACCTGGAAGTTCGACGTCGACCGCGCGATGCAGAATTTTTTCACCGCCAAACGCCGAGAACTCGAACTCCTGCGCTCGCAACGGCAGGCCGAAGATGGCGCCATGATTTACAAGTGCCGCAAGGGTTGCGCGACGCTCGCGTTCGACGCGGCGACTGAAGCCGCGTTCCGCTGCCCGAAATGCGACTCGAAACTCGCTTGGCACGATAATGCACGCGAACTCCGCGAAATCGAGCAGCGCATCGCGACAATCGAAAAAATACTCGCGAATCAGTCAGGCTACGCGAACGTGTGAAGGCGACGCCGGAACAGGCACTCGCTCGGTAATCGCGTTTTCTCGGCGCCAAAACATCAAAAAGGCGTAATTAAATAACCTGCCTCGCAAAACTATTTTCTCCTGTCGTTATAGCGGGGTAGGGTAGCTAGGAGTGCCCGCTGGTTCGGTGTGTTCACCGGAAGCGGGGTTGGCGAAACTTAATAAACACTAATTTTTACTTTTAGAGAATGACGCGATTAAATGCGGGGGAAACCGCGCGAACGCATTCAACCACAAACCGCACTACAACAGAGTTGGCGGAATTTGTAGGAATATTGTTGGGGGACGGATGCATAGGAATATACAAATGCAGAAAGAAAAACGGCGAGCACAAACAATATAGAGTGAAAATAACGCTGGACTCTAGAAATGAAGAATACGCTGAATACGTCGCGGGTCTTTTCTCGGCGGTCTTGGGTTTCAAACCGTTGATTAGAAAAAGACGCGGTGAAAACACGTGCGACATCCTCACGTTTAGACGAGACGCCGTATTTTTTCTTTTAAACGAAGTACACCTCAAACTATCTCCTAAATGGAACCGCGCAAAAATACCGAGAACGTTCATGAATAGGGCGTTTGGTGCTCGCGTGCTTCGCGGCTACTTCGACACCGATGGCGCAACAATAATTTACAATAATAACGGAACGGTTTATCCCCGCTTGGAAATGAAAATAATGCCGTCTCCGATGCAAAAACAATTGCAAACGCTACTCAAAAAACTGGGTTTTAAATTCACTGCCCGCCGCTTAGAAAAAGGAAAGCTTTTGGTTAGGTTAAATGGCAAGCAACAGGTCGAACGCTGGTTTTCTATAGTTGGAACAAAAAATCCGGTTCACTCTAAAAAAAATCTTCGCTTTTGCCTCGGTAACCGCGTAAACCCGAGTGTTTAAAACCCCGCGCACGCATAACTCTGCATATTACAGCATAGCGGGGTAGGGTAGCCAGGAGTGCCCGCTGGTTCTTCGTTTTGTTTTGTAACCAAAATGAAGAGGCGACGCTCATAACCCGGAGACCGGAGGTTCAAAAGCGAGCGCCGAATCAAACTCGACGTTCACTGGAACTCCTCCCCCCGCTACTTTTTTATTTCAAACCGCATAATCGACCGATGCATGTCAGAGAAGCTAGAATACACGCGCGCGTTTGTTCGGACGGCTGGGTTTCTGAATATATTGAAAAGCGCGTACTCCAAATCGTGCACGGCCGCCGCTATCACCGCGACAGAAGAAGATACGAGGTGGGCTACTCCAACAATGAAAAAACCTTGCTCAGAGAATTCGACGAGGACATGAAAGCAGTTTTTGGCGTTCGATGCAAACGAAATACTGGAGAACGAAGAACAAAATCCAAACGAATTTTCACACGACTTAAGAAGTTAGGCGCGGGAAAAAGCAGAGCGTGGTTCATTCCTAGAGCAATTGCGTTCGGAAGCAGAAAAATAAAACGCGCTTGGTTGACGGCGTTCTATGACGATGAAGGTTGGGTTGAAATGCGACAAAAACGGGTCGGTGTGGGAGTAGTTAACAAACGCGGATTAAAACAGGCAGCGAAAATGCTGAAGCAACTTGGAATACCCCATAAACTAAACGGCCCATACAAAAACGGGGTGTGGACCATATCAATAAACCGGCGAGGGTTAGCGCGGTTTAAAAAAATCGTAGGATTCCACCACATAAAAAAGAAAGCCAAACTTCAAAAAATACTGCGTGAAAAAACCTAAATTAATTTAGCGTAAAGCAGAATCCGCTGATCCCAAAGCTTTTCGGCAAGCGCGCCCGCAAGCGCGAAATCAAGCTTCTCGTAAAGCCCTCGCGCGCCTTCGTTGTCCTCGCGCACTAAAAGAAAAATTTTGGCGCACTCGCGCGCTTTCGCGCGCTCCGCCGCCTTCGCCACGAGCTGCCGCGCTATCCCTCGCCCGCGGAATTCCGGGAGAACTGCAAGACCCAATATTTTTGCTTGCTTCGGCGAGGCAACACCGGCTACTGCAAGCACCGCGGCGTCGCCTTCTTTCCTCAACCCCGGTACGGGCGTAAAATCTACGTCGATGAAACCCGCGAGCGCGCCGCTCGCTGCGTCGCGAGCAAGCCAATACTCGTACTCGCCGCTTTCGAGCCGCTCGATTATTTTCTCTCTGTCGAGCTGCGCGTAATCAAAATACTCGTTAGTCATTACGGCGAGCGGTCGGGCGTCGCGAGGAGTCGCGCGAACGATTTTGATTTCGAACGTTTCAACCAAAAACGCTTCTCCTCTATCAGCTTGGCTTTGTTTACGCCGCGATCGGCGTTGCTTCGCTCCAATCGGTTTCGAAAACGCGTTCGAACTGCTGCGCTATCACCGGCGCGCACGCAATCAACGCCGCCTCGCGGTTCGAGTCAACCGCGCGCTGCGACCAATTAATGCTGCCGACGAGAACGCACTCGGAATCGACGACCGCGCTTTTAGCGTGCGTATTCGCGTACTTCTGCGACGCCCATTTTACGCTTACGCCGCGCGCGCCGAGAAACTCTGCGGTCTCGAGATTCGTGTCGACTTTCGGCTCGAGAATCAAACGCACGCGCACGCCGCGCTGGCTGGCGCGCACTAACGCCGCCTTTAACGCGGAATTCGAGAATTGATACAACTCAACGTCAATCGACTGTTGCGCGGAGTCGACGAACGCGACTAGGCGCGACTCGCTGCCCGGCGAAAAAACGCTTTCAACAATCGCGTTGCCCGCCTGCACCGTCGCTTCCCGCGCCCGCGGGGAAAACGATAACCCGAAAAAAATTCCCGCAGTAAAAACGCAGAGCATGAGCGCTGCGGCGAGAAGGCGGTTGCGTTGTTCATCGGAAACGCTTAACCCCAAAAAACCGCGCAAACAAAATCACCGTCAAACGGAATCGCTGTGAGCGGCGCGATAAATGCGCCGCGCTTCACGATTGCGGTCGCCGCAAGCTCGAGATTTCCCCGCACTTCTTGCACGTTTTTTCCTTGTGCTTGAAGTCGCGCGTGAACTCAGTGCCACCGCACTTCGGGCAGTTGCTCGGGGAAGAGGAATGAAAATTCATCCACGCGTCCTTCGTGTCCCCGAAAACGCGTTGCCCGCCTTGCAAACGCACTGGCGCCCTCGATTCCGGCGTTTGTTCCACGGGGCCGAGCAACGATTTGGGTTTCGAATACTCTTCCTGCCCGTACGGTCGAACGTGCCCCGAACTGCAGCGCGGGCAGACGTCCGGCTCGGTTTCAGCTTCAAAACGCATGCGGCAGTTCATGCACTGCCACCATTTTTTCTTCGGCTCGTGATGATGCAAAGCAAACCAGTCCTCCTAGAAACGAAAAACAAACCAAAAACAAAAAATCAATGTTTTATTAACCGCGTTTCTTTTAATAAGAGTTCGCGAAACGAGCGAGGCGATTGTTTTGAAACAAAAACGAAAGCAAAAACGCGGATTCAAGAAACTCATCATCGTTCTCGACGGAGTAGGCGACAGGCCAATAAAAAAATTCAGGGGTAAGAGCCCGCTCGAAGCCGCAGGCTGCAAAAACCTGAATGCACTTGCTCGCTGCGGACGGACGGGATTGGCCGTCGTCGCGGAACGCGTCGCGCCAGAGAGCGACGTCGGCGTTTTCGCGGTCCTCGGCTACGACCCTGCAAAGGGACACGTGGCGCGCGGCGCGCTTGAAGCAATCGGATTCGGCATTAAAATGAAGGACGGTTGGTGCGCGTTGCGAGGAAACTTCGCAACCGCGCGCGGCGCGAAAATAATCGATCGGCGCGCGGGGCGAACGCTGCAACCGCACGAAGCGAAAGCGTTAGCCGCGGAAGTAAGCAAGAAAGTCCGCTTGACGAGCGCGCCAAGCACGAAATTCACTTTTAAAGCAACCGTCGCGCACCGCTGCGTCCTCGTCTTGCGCGCCGGCCGGCGCTTGAGCGGTAATGTTTCGAACACTGACCCGGCGTACATGCGCGTGCACGGAATGGGTTCCGCAATCGTGGGTTACAAGAAGCACGTCGTGCGATGCTTCCCGCTCGAAAACTCGTTAAGCGCGGAAGTGACGGCGACTCTCGTCAACGAATTCGCGGAAAAAAGCAGGCGCGTGCTCGAAAACAGCTCGACAAACAAAGCACGCGAAAAGAAAAGGCTCCTGCCGGCGAACATAATCCTGCTCCGCGACGCACAAAGCGAATTGCCGAAGCGCAAGCAAATGCCGAATTGGACTATTATCGCGGACATGCCTCTCGAGGTAGGAATCGGTCGGTTTCTCGGAATGCGCATTGAACGCGTGCCCGAAACGCACCACCCGGAACGAGGCGAAGGACTGCGTGAGAGAGTCAAACAAACGCTAGCCGCATTGCGCTCGCCGGCAAACGAAGGAGTTTACGTTCACATCAAGGGACCTGACTTGCCGGGGCACTGGGGCGATCCCGTAGCGAAGCGCAGAATAATCAAGAAAATCGACGTCGAGTTCATCGGGCCGCTCGCGAAACGCATTGATTGGCGAACGACGCGTCTGCTCGTTACAGCAGACCACTCTACGCCTTGCGAACTAAAAACGCACAGCGCGGATCCCGTGCCCATTCTGCTCGTTGGCGCGGGTATTCGCGCTGCCGACGCGCGCGAGTGGCGCGAGCGCGAGTGCTTCGAGCGCGGCAGCGTGCGCTGCGCGAGCAGCGCGCTGCGCAAGATGCTGGAAAAATAAGGCGACCGACGGCTGGGTGATTTCAGCAACTGCAGCTCATTTATCAGAGAGCCCTAAAACGCCGGCGATTATCGCAAGAATGCTGAATAAATTTCCTTGAAACGGTAAAACTAGCATGCCTAGTATGCCTAATGCTAAGGCAATACTGCCGCCTGTTTTGACGGTATCTTTCTTTTTCATCAAAAAACCACTAATGATAAGCGCCACACCAAAGATTACCGCAGTTACTCCAAGCCCAGTCACGCCCAAAATATCCATAAAAACTATTGCCAAACCAGAGGCGCCGGCTCCGCCGCCGATAAGCATTGATAACCCCGCTAGTAGTCCTAACAGACCCGCAATTACACTTAATATAAAACCGAGATTGGCCATTTCGTTAAAACTAAAAAGATTGGCTGTATAAATCTATCGCGGCTAAAAAAGCGTCGGCCCGCGGGCGCTCACTTTAAATGGCTTTCGATTCGCAGGAGCTGGTTGTACTTCGCCGTGCGCTCGCCCCTGCACGGCGCGCCGAGCTTGATGAATTCCGCGTCGATTCCGACGGCGAAATCCGCGATGAACGCGTCCTCCGTCTCCCCGCTGCGGTGCGAAACAACTAGCTTCCATCCAGCGGCACGCGCGATTTTGCAGGCCGCAAGCGTTTCGGTAATCGTTCCTATTTGGTTCGCTTTGATTATGACGGAATTGCACGCGCGGCGTTTGACTGCGAGCGCAACGCGAGTGGGATTCGTGACGCACAAATCGTCGCCGACGACGAGTTTTCCTTTCAGCCTCGCGGTTAACGCCGCGAAATCGTCGAACGCTTCCTCCTCAAACGGGTCCTCGAAATAAAGCAACGGGTAACGCGCCGCGAGGCGCGCGTAGTACGCGGCGAGTTCGCTGCGGCTCAGCGTTTCGCCACCGAGCGCATAACTTTTTTTCTTCTCGTTGTAAAACTGCGATGCCGCAGCATCGATTCCAAGCGCTATTTCATTCGCCCAGCCGCCCTCTTCCGCCGCAGCGACGAGCAAATCAAGCGGTTCTTCCTGCTGCGAGCACGGCGGAGCGAAGCCTCCTTCGTCGCCGACGTTGAGCGCCTGCGCGCCGTACTTGTTGAACAATAGCTTGCGCAAAGCGAGCCGCGTTTCGCAAATCGCGAGCGTTGCGTCTTCGAACGTTTTCGCGCGAACCGGCAAAACCATGAATTCTTGAATCGACAACGCGTTTCCCGCGTGCGCACCACCGTTGACGAGGTTCGCTGCCGGCGTCGGCATTCGCGCGCCGCTGGAACCGAAAAGCGAGGCGTAAAACAAGCGCAACGGAGCGCCGGACTGCGCTGCAGCCGCGCGGGAAAACGCTATGCTCGCGCCGAGCATGGCGTTCGCGCCGAGGCGCCGCTTGTTTTTCGTTCCGTCGATTTTAATGAGCGCGGCATCGAACTCTTCTTGCGAAAACGATTTCCCGAGAACTCGCCGGCGAATCAACGCGTTGGCGTTGCCGACGGCGCGCAAAACGCCTTTCCCGCCGAAACGCGTTCCGCCGTCGCGCAACTCTAGCGCCTCGTGTTTTCCTGCGCTCGCTCCGCTCGGAACAATTGCATGGCAACCGTTGATTGCGACTTCAACGGTTGGATTGCCTCGCGAGTCAAGAACTTCGCGGCTGAAAATTTTTTTTACGCGAACACGCGTTTTCTTCAAATCCTTAACCAAAACGATTCCCCCGTCAGTGTACTCCGTTCAAATGCCGTCCGCGCGCTTATTCGATTTTTTTTACTCTGCGCGCGTGCCTCCCGCCCTCGAACGGCGTCGTCAAAAAAACGCGCACGAGGCGAAGCGCCTGCGGCGTGGGAGTAAAGCGCGCGCCCAAACAAAGCACGTTCGCGTTGTTGTGCGCCCGCGCGAGCCGCGCCGTCCGGCCGTCGCGCGCAACCGCCGCGCGAACCCCGCGAATCTTGTTAGCGCTAATGCTCATGCCCGTTCCAGAACCGCAAACTAGAATACCGAAGCGGCAACGCCTCGCCGCAACCGCACGAGCCGCGCTGCGGCCGTAAACCGGATAATCCGCGTGCTTCGTGCTGAAACAGCCTTCATCTTCGACTGCGTAGCCGCGCTTTTTCAGGAACGCAATTATTTTTTTCTTGAGCCGGAAGCCCGCGTGGTCGCTTCCAACCGCGATTTTCAAGACAGCCCACACCCCGCAGTTCCGTTAATCCCCTTCTTTTTCCGTTAAGGCGTTTTTTGTTTAGCGTATTTTCCTTCGTACTTCGCTTTGCCGCGCAGCTCCTCGAAAACGATTTGGCAGACGCGCGCGCCAGGGCGAACCGCGATCGGCCGCGGCGAAACGTTCATCAGTTCAAGAACCTGAACGTTTTCAACGCCCGGCTGAACGAGCGCCGAAGAAACGTGAACGAGCAAACCCGCTCGCGCGATGCTGCTTCTTCCTTCTATCCTAGCGCAAAGCGTTTCGTTAAGTTTCAGTTTTTCAAGAGTACAACCAAGAACGAGTTCGAACGGCGCGAGCTCGACGACTTCTTTCTTCTTTAACGTCTTTTCTTCGTAAGCGTCTCCGCTTAAACGCTTAAAGTTCGAATCGATTTTTGTTTTTTCTTTTGTTTTCTTGAAGAATTTGAATTTGTTTCCCAAACGAAAATCGACGCTGCACGCGCCGACGAAAGCGGGCTCAAAAGGCGTAATTACAATTTTCTTTTTCTTTATTGCATTCAAAATTTCTTTTTTCGAAAGAATCACGCGAGCACCGAAGCGTTTACGCCGCGCGCTTATTAAAACCGTTCGCGTAAACAACGCGCGGCGGTTAACCGAGCGCCGCGTTTCAATGAACGCGCCGCGATTAACGTATTAACGGAAGCGAGGGGTCCGTGGTGCAACAACAAAAAGCGGGCGCAGAAAAAAGCAAGGCGGTAGAAACCGGCGCGAGCGAAAACGACTTGACCGCGCATTACGGCCGCCAAAAAAAAGAGAGCGCGGCGCGCTTGCGCGTGCGCGTCGGCGACGTCAGTCGCATAGCGGCCTCGCGTTACACTATCTACGATTTCGCGGACAACGCCTTCTCGTTCTCACCCGCGCGCAAAGAACTCGCCATAAAAATTTTGACCTCGCTGCGCGAACGGCCGCGCTCCTTCGCCGAACTCGAGCAGGAATTCGGCGCGCCGAAAAGCACGCTCTTCCTTCTAGTAACCGCGCTCGATGAAAGCGGCTTGGTGACGCAAGGCGGGGGCCGCAGCCGCGGCGAACCCATTTCGTTAAGCGCGGAATTCAGTGCGTCACTGCGCGCGAACGCCGATTGGTGGCAAAAGTGGAGCAAAAAATGAGGCGCGCGCGTCGGAATCGTTTTTGAAAAGTTTTATTAAACCGCGAAGAATACGAAT
>JAZDKN010000010.1:0-2976 GCA_043803065.1 Microcaldota archaeon | reverse complement strand
AATACTGGAACTGAGCTGCAAAGCAGTTTTCTCGTTCGGGTGAGCTCCTGAAACGAGTATTATTTTCGTCATAACCTATTCACATTTTCTCGGGCGCGCTGATTCCGAGGAGGCCGAGCCCGTTCTCGATCACGCGCAGCGAAGCATCGACGATGCGAAGCCTGCGAACCTTGTCTTCGTCGTTTTCCGCGCTCAGCACAGGACACGCAGCGTAAAAAGCGTTGAAAGCAGCGCAGAACTTAAGAAGGAAATCACACGCTTGGTGCGGCTGCATCGCACGCGCCGCGCTCTCGACGGCGAGCGGAAACTCGGCAGCAAGCGCCAAAAGCGCTTTCTCTTCTTTTCCGAACTCCGATTTCGCGATTTTAGTTGCAAGACCGACTTCAGCCGCTTTCGCGAGAATGCTTCGGCAACGCACGAGCGCGTACTGAACGTAAGCGCCCGTATCTCCCTCGAAAACTACGGCGGCAGCCGGGTCGAAAACAATGTTTTTCTCTGGCGAGACGCGCAAAAACGCAAAACGAGTGCTTCCAACCCCGATTTGTTTTGCTATCGCGCCGATTTCGCTTTCGCTGTAGTCTGCGCCTCGGCGCTTCAAAATCTCCTTTTGCGCTTCAGCGATTACGGCGTTGAGGATATCCTCAAGCAGCACCACGTTTCCCTGCCGAGTCGACATTTTCCCGCTCGGAAGCGAAATAAGCCCGAAACTCACGTGCTTGAGTCCCGCAGCGTAAGGCTTGCCGAGGAGGTCGAGAATCTTGAAGACTTGATTGAAATGATTTTTTTGTTCGCTGCCCGTAACGTAAACGCACTCAGTGAATTTGTGCGCTTGAAAGCGCGTCTCGGCGAGCGCGAGGTCGCGCGTGCTGTAAAGCGTCGTCCCGTTACTGCGCAAAACAATGAGATTCGGCAACTCGAATTTTTCTAAATCGCCCACGATTTCTCCGTCCTTGTCGCGGAACGCGATTTTTTTGTCGAGCAACTCGAGAGCCATGCGCTTCGCGAGCGGCACCATGTCGCTGTCGAAAATCGTTTCCTCGAAACTCACGCCCAACAACGCGTAATTCCGGTCGAAAGCGTCGACGCTTATTCGCCGCACTTCCGCAAGCTCCTTCTTCAGCTTGACTTCGCCGTTCTCCATGTCCTCGACGATGACTCGCGCCTTCTCGAGCAGCTCGGGGTTTTCCTCGATGCGCTTGTGGATTTTAACGTAATAATCGAGCAAGTCCTTCTCGTCGTTGAGCTTGCGCTTCTCGAGTTCGTGCAGCGCAAGCATGAGCTTCGCGGTCTGCGTTCCCGCCTCGCACAAGTAATTCGAACCAACTACGCTGCAGCCGGTGAAGCGCAAGAGCCGACAGACGGAATCGCCTAGAATCGTCGAACGAATGTGCCCCACGTGCATTGGCTTTCCAATGTTCGGCGAGGAATAATCGACGACGACGCGGCGCCTCGCGCCGCTCTCGCTCGAACCGTAAACCTCGCCGGCGACGCTGACTTCGTCGAGGAGCGCGGCGTAAAACTCGTTCGAGTAAACGAAATTAACGTAAGGCCCGAGCGCGGCGACTGAAGAAAACAACGGCGGCAGCGCCTGCGCTGTTTCGGCTGCGAGCTTCTTCGCAATGTCAACCGGATTCCTTTTCGCTGTTTTCGCGATTTCGAACGCCGCCGCGCTCGACAAGTCGCCGAACTCCGGCTTCGCAGAACGCGAAACGAGCGGCTCGATTGAAACGGAAAACAGTTTTTTCGCGGCTGCAGCAAGCGCTTGCGCTGCTTCTTTCTGCGCGCGTTCCTGCGCGTATTCCTGTGAGCGTTCTTGCGCGCGTGCGGCGGTCTTCTTCTTTTTCGTTGGTCTAGCCATGCCTTTTATAGTATGCGAAGCGAATTATTAAACGATTTGCGGCGCAACGCGCAGCCGCGCAACCTTTGGGAGTGGTGTTTTTTGTTTGCTGGAAAAAGAAAAGGACGAACGAAAAAAGACAGGAAAAAAGAAAAGGAAAAAAGAGCGGAAACGGAAAAAGGAGCCCTGATTCCGAAATTCAGGGGCGTGTCGTTGCGGCTCATCGCCGTATTCGCAATCGCGCAAGCAATCGCGCTCTTCGCAGGCGCGCAATTCCTCTCGCAAAAAATTTCAGTTGTGAAGGATTCTGCTAGCCTCGGAAACGCCGCGTTTTTGTTCGCTTACGTCATCGGCGCGACGCTCTTAATGCTCGTGCTCGTCAAATACTACAAAGGCAACAAACTCTTCATGCTCGTCGAATATTTACTCATTTTCAGCACCGTCGAATTGTTCGCCGCAATGTTCGTCGACGAACTCGCCTCGCTAGTAATCGCGGCGGCAGTCGTGCTCGTGCGGCACTTCGAGCCGCGCGTGCGCAACGGAACGCTCTTGCTCGCCGTAGCAGTCGTAGGCGGACTCCTCGGCGCGAGCCTTGATTTGCTGCCTGCGGCCGTATTCGCTGGCGCGCTCGCGTTTTACGACGTAATCGCCGTGTTTTACAGCAAGCACATGGTCACGCTCGCGAAAGCGCTTGACAGCCGCGGCGCCGCGTTCGCCGTGCACTTGAAGGAAGGCAAGGAAAGCATTCAGCTGGGAACGGGCGACATAGTCATTCCCGCAATGTTGAGCGTTAGCGCGCTTCGCATCGCGCCCGCCGCCGCCGTATTCGGGCTCGTCGGCTCGCTCGTCGGACTCGTTGTTATAATCGTTTTGCTCGAGAAATTCAAGGGTTACTGGCCCGCGCTGCCGCCGATCGTATTCAGTACGCTCGCCGCCATCGGGCTATTTCTTGCGCTTTAGGTAGCGGGGTAAGTAACCGTCTTCAAGCATTCGCACTAGATCTGACAATACCATATTTGTAATTCTTTCTATGTCGTTAGCCTTGGTGTAACCCCAGAGCCGACGCCCTTCGTTTAATTTGCTTTCAAGTTCTGCTGGCGAAAGCCCGGCTGCCTCCAAGCGAGCCGCATCCACGAGTT
>JAZDKN010000009.1:0-2195 GCA_043803065.1 Microcaldota archaeon | reverse complement strand
GCTCTTGATTTCGTCCCACAACAAGCCGCTCAACACGACTGTTTTCGATGCAAAGGAATTGTTTGGCGTTGTAACGTCAGCCGCCGCAACACGCATTCCTTCCCTCAATTTTGAAGACTCTACCGCCGTAAGTTTTCCGTCAACCAAAGTCATGACGGGGTGGTAAGTCGTGGAAACGATTTTCTTTCCCGAACGAGTCACGACTTCACACAACTCGCTTGGCGAAGTTCGCTTGACGAACGCTTGAACCCGCTTCTTTTCCATTTTCAAGGTTTGCGGATTCAACGAAAAGACTTCGACGCCGTTCGGGTTGAAGCAGAAAACTCCGTCATCCATAGCTACTTTTTCCTTGGCTTCAGCGAGTTGCGATTCGACTATCTCCTTCGCCGCGACTAGCGAACCGTCGCCCAACACGATTTCCGCGTCGCCTCGAACGCACTTTCCGCTGCCGTTCGGGCCCACGAACGAGACGAAGCCTGAATCGAGTAGCACCGTGGCTGACGCGAAAGACTTGAAGTTTTTGAGAACGATTTTTTTGATGTACACTGAATTCTCGCACTCCGTTTGACTCGGCGGGTTTGAATCAACGAATGCGCAAATAAACGCGGGAGAGTATTTTAAGTATTGCGCACGACGCGAGAAAAAGAAAAAACAGAAAAAAACAGAAAAAATAGGGGGCGTTAGCAGCCGGTTACTTCGAGTACTACTCGGTCTCCCGCGCGAATGAAGCCGATTACGCCTACGGGCATTCCGCGCACGGCGTCCTCGATTTCCTTGTAAAGCATTGCGCCGACATCGATTTTCATTTTCCAAACCACCTTTTTTTCGTTTTTATTTTCTTCTTTGAATAGGACAGCTGCGGCGGGCGGGAATCGAACCCGCAATGTGCCTGCGCACAACAGCTCGACGGGCTGTCCTTTTAACCATTCGAGCACCGCCGCAAACCGCAAACCAAAAGTTTATTAACTCAAACCTCGAAATTTCTTGGACGGGCTGTTCTCTTGCCCATTCGGGCACTTTTTCTTTTTTTTCTCGATTTCTGCGTCTAGTTTTCGCGCCTGCAGGAAAGAGCCAGAAAGAGGGCGCTTGGTCTGAAAAGCGCCCTCCAAACGCGAGTCTCTTTTTTTTCCTTAAAAACCCGTTTTCACTTTTTTCCTTCACTGTTTTCCCTTCGGGCGGGCTAAGCCGGCTTAATCGCCGGCCAAAGCTTAATAGCTTCGAAAACGCGGTTTAAAAGCGCGGCGCGGCACGAGGGTTCCGGTGAAAAAAACTTCCAGTAATCGCTTGCGAAGCGAAAAAGAGAAAAAGGAAAATCAAAAAGAAAAATCAAAGGATGTCCTTTAGGTTCACGCCGCTCGCCTCGAGCTTCTCGAGAGCCGCGCGCGTGCGGCGCAAGTGCTCCTGGATTTTGCTTGCCTGCGCTGGCGTCACGTGCTTGAACCTACCCTGGATTTTAAGGTAATCCTCGACTGGCTGGAGTTCCGGTTTTTGGTTGAACGCGAAAACGCCGTCCTTGATTTCAAACAAGTTCCACATTCCCGTGCGCACCGCCAAGCGCGCGACTTCCAGCGTCTTGCTTTTGTCGAATCCCCACCCGAGCTGGCAAGGAGCGTTCACGACGACGAGGCGGAAGCCGCGCACGGTTTTCGCGTAATCGAGTTTTTTCTTCAAGTCGGGAAAAAAGCCGATGCTGGCGTTTGCGGCGTACGGTATTCCGTGCGTTGCGGCGATGAACGCGAGGTTCTTCTTCCACTCGGTTTTGCCAGAGATTTCCTTGGGCGAGGTCGTCGTGCTCGCGTGAAACGGAGTAGCGCCCGAGCGCTGCACGCCCGTGTTCATGTACGCTTCGTTGTCGTAGCAAATGTAAATGAAGTCTTCGTTTCGCTCCATCGCTCCGCTGAGCGCGCCGAACCCGATGTCGTAACTGTTTCCGCTCAAAGAAATTCTCCCGTTTCGCTCGATTATTATCGTGTGGTTTTCGGGCAATTGAGGGCAGTAAACCATTCCAGAATAGTTTTCTTTGAAAACTTGCGGTTTTTCTTTTCCAAAAGTTCTTGTCGAATACAATTCGTTTTTAGTGTGTTGTTCTTGAACGCCTATCACCGCTGTGCCTTCGGGTTTGTAAGCTATCGAACAATTCTTTCCGAGTTTTAGGCAAAGCTCGACGAACTGGTTTAATAGATACGGCGACTTGG
>JAZDKN010000008.1:0-2538 GCA_043803065.1 Microcaldota archaeon | reverse complement strand
CGACTTGACTGGCGCGGACAGTACGACGGAATACTTTTTCCTGCGAGTGAAATCGTACCCCAAAAATTACGAGAACCCGATTGTGCTTCGACGCGTTAGTCTCGACACCGCCGCGAAGACGACGAACATTGTTTTGAGCGTGCGCAACCCGTCGATTACGCGGACTCTCGACGTCGTTGACGTCGTCGACGAGGTTCCTTCGCCTCTAGCGGCAACCGAAAACGACGTCTTGTTTCAAGACGTTATAGGGAGTTACTTGTCTGACGCGCCGTTGACTCTCGCTTGGCGGTTTCTCCAACTCGAGCCCGAAGGAAAACGTTCGGTGACGTACCAGCTCAAGACTCTAAGCGACGATTACTCGGTTTACGGCGCGTGGACGACGAAGCAAGTGACGACTTCCCGCAAAATGCAGTTGGCCGACCTCGTAACAATCACCGACTTTCGTTTGCCCACGCTTGCGCCCGGAAGCAAAGGCCCGGCGTCGTTCTCCGTTTTCTACGGCGGGCTAGCGCCCATGCAAATAATGGCTTCCCTCGCTTTGTCGCCTGAATTCACCGCAAACCCGCGCACGATAAGCAACGTGGTGCTCGCGCCGCGCACGACGCAGCAATTCGATTTCGAAGTAACCGCGAACGCGGACGCAGCGGCTGGAGGTTATTCAGCGCGCGCGGTCGTGGCTGCGATGAGCGAGGAGGTTTCGACAACCATGTCGCTGATGGTAATTCCGATAACGTTCACTTTGAGCCAAGCTATGCTCGGCGGCGTCGTCGCACTATTCGTGCTACTCGCGTTCGTCGCCTTGATTTACTGGCGGCGTTCCGCAAGCGAAAAACGGTTTTACAGCAAGGACCGAGTGCTTTACGCGAACTCGCTGCGCCGCATAGTTTTCGGCGACGAGAAAACCGAGAAACCGTGAAAAACCTTTAGTGAGCTTAAAAAGGAATCGCGAAAAACGTTTATAATAGCTGGAAACGTTAGACACTGGCAGCCGCTTTTGGAGTAGGAATACAGTCATGAAACGCAACCGAGTCATCGGCGTAGTATCGGGAAAAGGCGGCGTAGGCAAAACCGTCACAGCCGTAAATATCGGCGTACTGCTTGCGCGCGAAGGAATAAAGACGATTCTCATTGATTCGGACGTGCAGAATCCCAGCGTTGGGCTGCACGTGGGCTTCGCTTCCATGCACGTGGGTTTTCAAGACGTTTTGGGCGGCAAAATCGCGTTGGACGACGCGGTGATAGACCACCCTCAAAGCTCGCTTAAAATCCTGCCGGCGTCGCTGAAACCGAGTTACCACGTTCCAATTCAAAACTTTAAGGGTTTGCTGCGCGACCTCGAAGCGTACGAGTTCGTCATGATCGATTCGCCGCCGAGCGTGCTTGAATACGTTCAGGAAGTCATAACCGACTGCGACGAAGTGCTCGTAGTCACCACGCCGGATTTGCCGAGCATCACGAGCGCGAACAAAGTCATTGCGTTCGCTGAAAAAAACAAGGTGAAAGTCCTCGGCCTCGTGCTCAACCGCGTTCACCACAAGGCTTACGAACTCCCTGAAAAGGAAGTCGAGGCGCTCACGAACTACCGCATTCTAGCGAGCATTCCCGAAGACGACGTTGTTCCGCTCAGCATAAGCCTCCAACAGCCGCTGACTGTGCGCTTTCCCGACAGCGAAGTCGCGCTGAAATTCGTGGAGCTCGCGGAAGAGATAACGCGAGCGCCGCTTCGACACGCGCAGCACTCGCGCGGCTTTGTCGCACGGCTTTTGACGTTCCTGCGTCACTTCAACCCGTTCGCGCGTTGAACGCCTGGCGGTTCGCTTTCCCTGCCAGCAGCCACCCGCTAGCAGTCAACCGTCAACGCCGTCAAAAGCGATTTAAACCAAGCGCGGCAAAACTCTTACCGTTCTTTTTCCCTTAACAGCTAGACGACTGCGATTGAGGGGACGTTTGAGGGGAAAGCTCGGTGATGTCCGAGGTAGCTTCCGAACACTAAAAAATGTGGAAACTGTCCCAGCCTGAGAGCCTCCAAAAAAAACGCGCGCACTATTCGCGGCCAGCGATTCGGCAATTCGAAAAGCTTAAAATAGCTTATTATCATTATAATGATGATTAGTTAAAATCAGCGAAAACAGCGAAATCGGTGAAACCGCGATGAATTTGGATTTGTTCAACGAGCACGTTTGGCGCGTATTGATTTCCGCCCGCCCCAAAGACAGCGTCAGCGCCATCTCCAAGCGCATCGGATTGTCTTACGGCTGGACTTACAAGTGGGTCAACGAATTGGCTAAGGAAGGGGTTTTCAAGAAAAAAGGAAAAGGAGTCGAGTTGAACGAGGATAACCGCGTTTACGAGCGCTTCTTGACTTTTTTCAGGAAAACGGCTGAAGACAGCGTTTCCTTGCACTACTCGGCTTTAGAGTTGTTCGGATTGAAGTACGCTTTGACCGAGTTGGACGCGGTTTTCGCTTGGACGAAAGGCGGCTACAACGTTTCGCGCAGTCGCGCTCACTACCCGATTTTCTTGAAGGTTAAGAAAGAT
>JAZDKN010000007.1:0-6083 GCA_043803065.1 Microcaldota archaeon | reverse complement strand
TTCGAGATGCTTGCGCAGCGAAACCGCCTTGCGAATCAAATCGATGAGCGTCGACGGGTATTTCGGCGCGACCTTTTTTTCTTCCAAGATTTTCGAGACGCTCTTGCCGGTAATCATTTTCACGCTCGGCACTCCGTGCTCGTCACGCAAAGCGAGCCCGATCTGCGCTTCGGTCTTTCCTTCCTTAGCGAGCCGCTCGACAAGCGAAAGCACTTCCTCCTTCGACTGCCTGACCCAACCCGCGCTCTTCAACGCGGGCTTGTGTGAAGCGCTCTTACCCTTCTTTCTCGTGTGCAAACGCGCCATTCCAAAAACCAACTCCTTTGAAAACCGAATTTTAAAAATTTTAATTACTTTTTAATTAACGCAAAACAACGCTAAAATGAGGGTTAATTATTTGCTGCACTCGACTATTAAACCCTCCGAATTCTTTGAATCGCCGTTCTTTATTTCTTCTACGATTACGTTGCCGACTTTAGCTATCGCCTTAATCTCGTCGAAAACGTCGGCTAGATCGCGGGCGCGTTCCTCGCTCGCGCGAACCGTCACGGTGGCCAAAGGCGCGTTGAGGGCGAGCGCGTTCGACGCCTTGAACTTGCGAATCTCGCTCAAAACGAAATGCAACGCACCCACGATTTGCGCGACGCGCTCGTCAACGGGAAACTCCGCCGTAGGCCAAACTTGCGCGTGAATGCTGGTTCCGCCTTTCGCAGCCCCGTTCGTGTACAATTGGGAATAAATTTCTTCAGTCGTGTAGCAAGCGAAAGGCGCGAGCAGCAAAAGCGTTTTCTCGAGAGAGGTGCGCAACGCGTACTGCGCCGCTGCGCGCGACTCGCGCGGTTTCGAGTCTGCGCTCGACTGCCCGTCGGCGTAAATCCTGTGTTTGACGTCTTCAATGTAGTAATCGCAGAAGTCGCGCCAAAAAAACTGGTGGACTGCGTTGATTGCCGCGAAATAATCGTATTCTTCGAGCGCCGCAGTGCATTGCGCGACGCACACGTCGGTTTTCGCGAGAAGCCACTGGTCGACGAGCTCGAGCTTTTTCGGTTTCGTGCGCTTGTCGAAATCCTGCGTCGAGCTCTCGACGAAGCGAGCCGCGTTCCACAACTTCGTGAGAAAAGATTTAGCGAAATCCACGTCTTTGTAAGAAAACGGCCTGTCTTTCGCGAAAGCGCCGCTGAGCGCAGCCCACTGCCGCAGCGCGTCGGCAGGATATTTTTTTAGTAGAGCTTCCGGGTCCTCGAAATTGCCGGCGCTCTTACTCATTTTCTTGCCGTCGGTTCCGAGCACGGAACCGTTTATGAGGAGTTCGCGAAACGGCGGTTTTCCCGTCAGCTTCAAACAACGGAAAATCGTGTAAAACGCCCAAGTGCGGATAATCTCGAGCCCTTGCGGTCGCAGCGTCGCGGGATAAACTTTTTTGAAGAACGCTTCATCGTCGGGCCACTTCGCAATCGCGAGCGGCGTGATGCTCGAATCCACCCAGCAATCGCAAACGCTTTGCTCGCCGACTAGCGCGCCCCCGCACTTCTTGCATTTGCCCGAATGTTTTTCGCGCGCGGGATCGACTGGAAGTTTTTTCTCGTCCGCAGCCGCGATTTCCCCGCACTTTTCGCAGTACCAGAACGGCAGCGGAGTCCCGAAAACGTTTTGCCGCGAAATCACCCAATCCCACTCGAGGCCCTCAGCCCAGTCTACGAGGTATTGAAGCGTGAAAGAAGGAATCCAGCGCATTTTTTTTCCAGCGGCGACGACTTCTTCGCTCGCGTTCTTGAGTTTGATGAACCACTGGAACGAGGGAAGGAATTCGGCTTCGTTCCCGCAGCGGTCGTGGACTTTTACGTTCTGCGCGAGAGGCGCGTCGCGGTCGAACAATTCCTGCTGCCGCAGCGCCTCCAAAATTTTTTCGCGCGCGTCCTTAACCTTCATTCCGTCGTACTCACCAGCGTTGGTTAGCCGTCCTCGCTCGTCAAGCGCTTCGACTACTTTCAGGTTTAGGCGGTAAGCCCAAACCACGTCCTGCCTGTCGCCGAAAGTGCAAATCATGACTATGCCCGTGCCGAAATCCTTGTCCACGTCGCGGTCGGCGATTACTCGCACGCGCTGCTTGAACAACGGCACTTCGAGCTCGGCACCAACCAGCTGCGCGAAACGCAAATCCTCTGGATGCACTGCCACCGCGACGCACGCGTGCAAGAACTCGGGGCGAGTCGTCGCAATGACGACTTTCTCGCCCGTGCGGAACTGCGTTTTCGCCGCGGGGCCATGCGCGGCAACTCGAAAACGAACGAAATTCAGGCGCGTCTCCCGCTGCTTTTCTTCAGTCTCCGCTTTCGCTATCGCGCTCGCGCACTTCGGGCACCACAAAACGGGATGCTTGGCGCGGTAAATCAAGCCGTCGTTGAACATGCGCAACAACGAGTATTGCACGCGGCGGTGGTAATCGTCGCTCATCGTCTTGTACTCGTGCTTCCAGTCAGGCGAAAACCCCATCGCGCGCATCTGGCTTTTCATCTTCGCAATGTTCGCTTCAGTGAATTCGTGAGCGAAACGCAGAAACTCCTCGCGCGACGCGTTCGAATGCTTCGCGCGCACTTTCACCTCCGTAGGAAAGCCTTGACAATCCCAGCCTTGAGGATAGTAAACGGCGTAACCGCGCATGCGCTTGTAGCGAGCCGCGAAATCGAAATACGCGTAAGAAAGCATGTGGCCCATGTGCAGCGCGCCGCTCGTGAACGGAGGCGGCGAATCGATTGAATAAACAGGTTTCTTGCTCTTGGAATCGAATTCGTAAGCGTTCGCGCGCTCCCATTCGGCGTTCCACTTGCCTTGAATCGCGTCATGGTCGAGCTTTCCTAACATTATGCCGCCCCCAAAAAAAAGCTCAGCTTTTCTTAGCGCCCGCTTTCGTCCACTTGAAGTCGCGCGGGTTGCGCTTGAGTTCCGCGTTGCGCAAGCACTTGCGCGAACAATACCGTTGCGCGGACCCGGCCTTCTTGAACAACGTGAACCCGCTGCCTTCAGGAATCTGTTTCCCGCAAAAAACGCAGTCAGCCATGATGAATCACTTCACCCGATTTTTTTTCGATTCGATTACTTCCAAACTTTTATTCCGTCGTCGTTTCACTTCTTGAGTTCGCGCTTCTTCGACTTCAGCGGCCTCGCCTCGCGCTCAGTCTCGAGCAACAGCAGAACGTCTCCCTTGCGCACGGGCCCTTTCACGTTGCGCCTGATGACTCGCCCCTTGTCGCGTCCGTCGAGGACTTTCACGAGAACCTGCTTGACTTCCCCGAAAACGCCGGTGCGGCCGATGATGTTGACGACCTCGGCGGGATAGCCGTCCATGGTTTCCGTCGGACCGAAGGTTTTCTTTTCCTGAGCCTGCGCGGATGCGTCCTTCACCTGCTTTTTTTCCACGCTCGAAATTTTTTTAGTGCCACCCAAAAACAATCACCTTTTGAAAAAACGCGCGCCGGCACGCCGCGCATAAAGCGGCGGTGCGTTGAAAGAGTCGCGCGTCGCTTCGCTCACTCTTTCTTCTCGGCTTTCGCCGGCTCGGTTTTCTCAGCCTTTGCGGGCTTAACGCCTTTTTCGGCTTTCTCCGCCTTCTCCGCCTTCTTTTTCGCGATTTTCTTTTCAGCTTTCTCCGCCTTAGCCTTCGCGGGCTTCACTTGCTCTCCGCCTGCCGCCGCGCTTGTGCTAGACGGAATTTGCGAAAAAATTTCCTTCAAGGCGGATTCGGCGTTGCCGGGCTTGACTATCGCGACCGCACTCGTCCCCACGCTGAGACCCGCGGCTTTTCCGAGGCCCTTCTTGTCTGGAACGAAAACCAGCGGAACGCGCTTGTCCGCGCATAGCCCCGGAATGTGCGCGACGATTTCCTCGGGATCAACGTCTTCAGCAACCGCCACGAGCTTCGCGTCGCTGCGCTCTATAGCTTTAGTCGCCTCGTTGATTCCTTTCCTCACGAGCCCCGTCGCTTGCGCCGCTTCAATAGCCGCGAGCACCTTGTTGGCGAGCCCGCTGGGCATTTGAAACTTCACGTAACTCTTCGCCATTCTTCTCACCTCATGCACGCCCCCCGCCTTTCGAGGGCGCTCAGTTCATCGAACTAACTTGTTTTTCGTTTTTTTGCGATTGTGTTTTGCGGAAACGCTTTTTTGCAAGCGGCTCCGCGCTTAAAAAAAGGCGTTATTTACTTGTCGCGAGAGATTTAAATACCTTAGCCAAGACAATTATACCTTCCAAAAAGCCGGCTGAAAAACTGCGGCTGAAAAACTTCGAAAAAACTTGAACTTCAAAAACTAATTTCAAAAAGGTGGTTGACGGAATGACTGAAGAGCACGAGGCGCAGGCGCACTCTAAACGCGATAACACGACGCTTTACGCGCTTCTCGTCGTCGCAATAATCGCGATTGCGGCGATAGGCTACGCGGCAACTCAAGGCGACTCCTTCAACAAGCGCATAACGCAACTCGAACAAACGCAAGCCGCGTCGAACTCGAAACTCGACTCGTCGCTCGCGCAAATAAACTCGAAACTAGACGAGTTCAACACATACATAAGCTCGCGACTAGCCGACGTCGAAGCGACGCTCATCCTGTACTACGATTCCGACTGTTCGACTTGCCAAAACGACGTTCTCATGAAAGGCCTGGAAAAAATGGCGCCCGATTTGAAGCAAAAAGGAATCGCGTTCAAGGAAGTCGACGTCCGCGGCAGCGGTTTTGAAGACATTTTAGCCATTGGCATAAACCGCGTCCCAGCGATTTACGCTTCGTCCGAAGACTTGAACAAAGTGCCGGCGGGAACCAACCTAAAAAACGTAATCGATTCGTGGGCGAACCCGCCGTCCGGCTTCGATTATTACTACGTGCAAGGCGGAATCGCGCTGTCGCCGAAAAGCCCAGCTGAAATGCTTACCGAACCGTGCTTGAGCGACAAGACCACGCTGCAATACTTTTATTCGGAAACCTGCCAGTACTGCAAGCGCGTCGAAAACGGCAACGGCACAGTCGTCAATCCCGAAAGCAACCCGCAGTACAAAACAGTTATAAGCGAATCCTTGTCCGCCCTCGAAACCGCGTTCGGCGGAACGCTCAACGTTTCAAGCCACTGCCTCGGCGTGCGCTTGGCTTACGACAACAACGAAAGCCTCGGCATCAACAAGAACGACGAGCAAATTTGCGTGGAAACGCAAGGACAGGCGAAAACAACCGCTGACGCGGAGCTCGCGGCGAAATACCGTTTCTCTCAACCGCCAACCGTACCCGTATTCGTCGTGAACTGCAAGTACTTGTTCAGGGTGAACGGCACGACTACGGACGCGATAAAACAACCGCTTTGCGCCATCAAACCGTCGCTCGCCGCGTGCAAAACCCAAGCCGCGCCGAACGCGCTAGCGAGCGCGCTACCGAGCACGCAACCCAGTGTCGCGCCGAGTACGGCGCCAAGCGCTTTGCCTACGCCTAGCGCGTAGACGCTCGCAAAAACAAAACCAACGGCTTAACGAGCGTCAGCCGCGAATCTGCGCGAGGAGTTCCCGCGCTTTGTCTACTTTAACGGTTTTCGAGTCAACGAGCCGCGAGGCGACGAGCTCGATTTCGTCTCCTTGCGCGCCCGCCAAAATCGCGATGTTGCGCGCGTGCAACGCCAAATGCCCCTTGTTGATTCCCTCAGTCGCAAGCGCTCGCAACGCCGCGAAATTCTGGGCGAGTCCCACCGCGGCGAGAACACCACCAAATTCTCGCGCGCTCTCGACGCCCAAAACCTTTAGGCAAGCGCGGGCGACGGGATGCGTGCGAATCGCGCCGCCGATTATGCCGACCGCGGTCGGCAATTCAACAAAACCAATCAAGTCACCGGCGTCCGTTGCTTCGAAACGCGATAGCGGAGCGTACTTTCCTGAAATCGAAGCGAACGCGTGCGCGCCCGCCTCGACCGCGCGCCAATCCTGGCCGCACGCGACGCACACCGCATCGACTCCGTTCATTATTCCCTTGTTGTGAGTGCAAGCGCGGTGCGCGTCCGCTGCAGCGAAAGCCCAAGCGTCGAGAATCCGCTCAACGATCTCGCGGCCGCTT
>JAZDKN010000006.1:0-6341 GCA_043803065.1 Microcaldota archaeon | reverse complement strand
CGTTAGCGTTAAGACGTTTGTAAACTTCTTCCGCTTCAGACGAAAAAACAACGCGCACGATTTTCATAATTCCATGCCCCCCGCAATTGCTTTTCTCAATCTCGGGTTGTCGTTGAAAATCCAAGTGATTCCCTTCAAGCTCACAGCAATCTTGTTGCTCGCCTCAAGATACTCCAAAACCGTTTTCAACGTGTAATGATTCACTTGCTTCGGCAGCCGCCGCTTCAACTCCGCTACGGTGATTACGCTCTCGTCAGCCTTCTCAAGCGTTTCCTCCACCATGAGCACAGTGTTCAGCGTCGGAGAATGCTGAAAATCAACTTGCAAATCCTTAGACATACTTATCACCAATATTTACTTATTGGTAATAATATTGTATCAACTAATATAAAAACTTGTTTGTTTTGCTGGTTCCGCGTTTCGAGCAGTAGAGGACGCGAAAACGGTTATTATTCGTTGCGCGGATTGGGTTCTAGTGAATTTTCACTGGAAGCTAGGCAGCGCAACGCTTTAAAAAACCCTCGAAGCATAACTTTACTGCGCGGGTAAGTCCGCGGAGTCGAGTGTTCCGGAAGGTTCACATAAGCATGTCTCCGCGGGACCGCACTCTTTCTCTTTTTCTCGGTTTTATTCCCCGATTTTTCTGGTTACTTCCAAAGCTCTACTTCACTTCCATTAGCGATTTTGCCTGCTATGATGGAATAGTAAGAGTCGTCGCCGAAAGAAAACTTTCGGTGCGCAGCCCAAGCGATGAAGTCGACGACTTGCAGCGGCGGACAAGCGCGGGACTCTAGTTGCTCGACGCTCACGTTGATGCCCCGCCAACTCAACTCGCGTTGCAGGTAAGCCGCCAACTCAGAACGCAAGACCACGCTGTTGTACTTCTTGTCTAAAACGAGGCGGATTTTGCCGTGAGTTATTTTTTGACACAATACTCGGCAAAGCCAGTTGTACAACTGGTTTTGAGCCGCCATCAAATTCGGGCGAATCCTTTTTTTCTCGACCGCGCACAAGTAAATCCTGCAGTCCAACTCGCTTATTTTCCGCAAGACGAATTTCCTGAGTTCCTCGTTCGTTTTAGCCGCCTTCAATTCAGGCAGTTCCTTTAGCTTCTTCTTGAGTTTTTCTCTAGCCCGCTTTATTATTCTGAACAACGGCTTGTCATCCCTGACTTCTATTGCCGCAACTATGAAGTAAGGCGAACCGAATTTCCCCAAGTCGCCGCTCTCGTCAACGAAAACGAACCAGTCAATCACTCGCGCCATCCTCGAGTGAATACGTGCGCCGAAGCTTTTTATTCGCTTTCCCAGCTGGGTTCCAGTGAATTCCGACGGTAAAAATAAGTTATTCGCTTACTCGCGCTCGAAAACCACGTTGCCGCAAACGACTGCCACAACAGGCCAACCGCGCAGCACGCGTCCCTCGAAAGGAGTCCACTTGCTCTTGCCGTGCAAATCCTCGCCGCGAACCTTGCGTTCAAGTTTCAAGTCCACGAGAACGAAGTCCGCATCCTTGCCTTTCCCGATTACGCCCTTGTCTTCAAAACCGTTTATGCGCGCGGGCGCGGCGCTCGTCGCTTCCACCACGCGCTCGAGCGACAGTTTGCGCTCGCTCACCGCGTTGAGGAGAAGCGGAAGCATTGTTTCGACTCCGGGAAACCCTGCGGGTGCTTTCCAGTAATCTTGCGCTTTCTCGTAATCAGCGTGAGGCGCGTGGTCGCTCGCCGCAATTTCGATTACACCTGCTTCGAACGCCTTGAAAATCGCCGCGCGATCCGCTTCGCTTCGAATCGGCGGATTCACTTTCGCGTTGTTGCCGATGCGCGCGGCTTCACCCGCGTTCAAGAACAAGTGGTGCGGCGTTGCCTCGCTCGTAACCGCAACGCCTTTTTTTCTGGCTTCTTGAATCAAAACGATTTCCTCAGCGCAGTTCAAGTGGCAGACGTGCAAACGCGCCTTGTGCTTCTCGGCGAGTTCGAGCGCTTTCTTCGTCGCTTCCACGGCGCACTTCGGCGGCCTCACGGCGTTGTGGTCGGTAACGCCTTTCTTCAGAGCTTCTTCCTTGAAGCGCTTGACGAATTCCTCTAGTTCCGCGTGAACGAGAATGCGCTTCTTGAGCTTCGCCGCGAGAACGAACGCCGCCTCGAGGGCTTCGCCTTGCACTAACAGCGGGCCAGTGCTCGAACCCATGAAAACTTTGAGGCCGACGAAGTCCGCAAACGCTTTCTTCGCTTCGGTTGCGTTGACGCGCTCGCCGTCTTTCGATTCGACGCCGAAATGCGCGTAATAATTCACGCAACAATAATGCCTCGCTGCAGTTAGCTTGGCTTTGAGCGCCGCAGCGCTCGTCGTCGGCGGAACGCAGTTAGGCATATCGCAAACAGTCGTCACTCCGCCCGCCGCTGCGGCGGCTCCGCCGCTCGCGAAATCCTCTTTGTAATCCCAAGCGGAATCTGCGCCGCCGGAGGCGCGGAAGTGCACGTGCGAGTCGATGACGCCTGGAAGCAAAACCAAGCCATGTCCGTCGATTTTCTCGTCGAAGGCTGCGTTGATTTCCTGGCGCGAGATTTTCGTAATTTCCGCGTCGCACAAAACGTTGACGTCCTCGAATTTCCCGTTGCGGATAATCCTGGAATTCTTGATTAAGAGCGTCATAACGGCACCACCGCGCCGCTCGCTTCGCGCCGCGCTTTCCCGAAGTCGCTGAGTTCCGGCAAGTCTTTGGAAGTAAAAACCGGTCCGTCGCTGCAAACGAGCCTGCTGCCGCACGCGCATTGCCCGCAGACTCCGTAACCGCACTTCATGAACCGCTCCAGCGAAAATTGAATCGGAACGCGGCGCGCTCCGCAGATTTTCACAGCTGCCTGCATCATGCGTTCGGGCCCGCAAGCGAAAACCGCGTCGATTTTTTCTTTCCTTAAAGCCTCTTCCAGCAAACCAGTGCAAAAACCCTTGAAACCCGCGCTGCCGTCGTCGGTTGCTATTCGAAAATCACAGCCGAGAGAGCGCAAACGTTTTTCGAGAATAACGCTCGCTTTCGTCCTCGCGCCCTCGATGAAAACCACGCCGACGCGCTTCGCGCGCAAGCGCTGCGCGAGGAAAGCGAGGGGCGCCGCACCGAAACCGCCTGCAACGAGAGCAACGCGCTTGGCTTTCGCGGGAATCGCAAAGGGTTTGCCGAACGTGCCTTGGATTCCGACGCGATTTCCTTTCTTTAAGGCGAAAAGCTTTTTGGTGAAAGCACCGACGTTAGCAACCGTAACCGCAAACCCGTCTCGCGTCTTGCTCGTTTGGCTCATTACGCCGAACGGTTTTGCGTCAACTCGCGGAAGCCAAAGCATAACGAACTGCCCGGGCTCGGCTGCGAGCGAAGCGTCGAAATAAAAAGTCTTGACTTTCTGAGCCTCAATCTCGACGCGCGCGATTTTGATGAACGCAAAATCGTTTTTTGAAATCAAGGCGCTGCGTTTCAACGCGCTATTTTTTGCCTTCATGAGCCAAACCCACCAAATCGTTCGTGCGCGCGAAACCGTTTTCCTTCATCCACGAATTCATTTCTTCGCAGACTAACGAAAAGACTTTCAAGCCGCGATAGTAAACCGCGGTGCCGATTCCAACAGCACTCGCGCCAGCCTCGAGCATTTCAATCGCGTCGCGGCCGCTTGCGATTCCGCCTGTTCCGATTATCGGGATTTCGAGCGTTTCGTAGAGAGAGTAAACGCAGCGCAACGCGATCGGCTTCAACGCGGCGCCGCTCACGCCGCCTACTTTGTTGCTTAGAACCGGCGCGCGGGCTTCAGCGTTGATAACCATTCCAGGCCCAAGCGTATTTACGGCGGTAATCGCGTCCGCGCCAGCTTCCTCGCAAGCGCGAGCGACTTCGACGAGATTCGGCGCGTTAGGCGATAACTTGACGGAAAGCGGGATTCGCGGCGCAGCGGCTTTGACTTCTTCCACGACCTTGCGGCACGCTTGCGCGTCGAACGCAAACGGCCGACCCAAATCGCTTTCCACGTTAGGACAAGAAACGTTTGCTTCGAGCAGGGAAGGCTTTGCTTTGGCAAGCACGCGTGCCACGTCCCCGAACTCAACCGCGCTCGCACCGAAAAAGCTCGCGATGAGCGGCGCGCGCAAGCGCGCGGCGTCGAGCTCGCGCTTGGCTGCAGCTATTTCGCGGGCTTCCTCTTCGGCGCCTGGATTTGAAAGACCGACGGCGTTGATGAAGCTCGCGGAGCGAGGCAAGGGAAGCATGACGGGGTTCGAGTGCCCGCGGCGCGGCTGCAGGCAACAGGATTTCGTGGTGACGGCGCCTGCGCCGCCTTCGCGGGCCGCGCGCACGAGCACGCGGCCGCTCACGCCTAAAACGCCTGAAGCGAGGATAGTTGGATTGCGGAGCTTGATTCCGCAGAATTCGGTTTCGAGTTTAACGAGTTTTACGCCCAATCAGACACCTTATAGTTTTACCCGAGCGGCTTAAAAAACGATTTGGAGGAATTCAGGCGATTGAGGCAGCGGGAGGCGGTTGAAGCAACGGAATATTTAAAGCCTCGGCAAGCGTTTCATTATTCGGATTTTCATGGTAGCTGTTGCGGAAGTAATCAAGAAAATGCAGGCCGACGGTTCGACTCGAGAGCAAATAATCGATAGCTTGACGGAACTCGGTTTTCCCAACGCCGAAGAGCTGTACGACAAAAACGCGGCAGGCGCTGCGGGTGCTGCGAACGCGAAAACGTCAGCGCCGCCAGCGCCGCCAAAATCATTCGGTTTAGCGGAAGCTGCAGAGAAGGAAGAAAGCGAGGAAAACGAGAGAGAGGAAGAAACTGGGCCGCAGGAAAAACCCTTGTTTGATAAAACGAAAGAAAAAGAAACCGAGGAAGAATCTGCAGCTGCAACCGACGAGCAGGAAAACCCGCGAGCGCTAAGCATAACGCAAGTGGGCGACGACGGGCTTGAAAAGACGGTCAGCATCGAAGACATGCTATCCAAAGAAACGCAAACGAGCGCAGGCGGCGCGGCGAACGCAGGCGGAGTGAACGCTGCAACGCGCTTCGAAACGGCTTCGTTGCGCGCGAAACTCGACGAGACGAACGCGTTGTTGAAGGCGCTCTCGGACGTGAACAAAAAGATTCTGGAAACCGACCGCGAAGTTCTCATGCGGTTGAAAGCAAAGGAAACGAAGACAACGCAAACTACTTGAAAAAAACGAGGAAACGAAAAAAAATAAAAACCGGTGTTTTGGCTGTGACTGAAGAATTCGATTTCCCGAAACGCGTTTTCTCTCCGAGCCTGCTTTTCGGCAGGCACGCGGACACTACGCCCGTCCGCTCGCTAGTCGAACGCTGGGCGCGAGCCGGCGCCAAGCGGGAAACGAACCCGTTCGACGAAGCGGATTTGCTCGCGAAAGCGCTCGAGCAAAGCGAGTGGGGCGACGCCGTCGTGCGCTACCCGCCTTTGCCCGACAAATCATTGATTCCTTACGCGCGGCAATACTACTTGTTCCTGCGAGGCAAGACAGTCGCGCGGCGCGGGAAAGGCAAGCGCGAGGCAATCGCGAAAGCGAAGGCCAAAGCCAGGCTCGGCCGCAGAAAACGAAGGTAACGCAAAAGAAGGCAAAGGAAAAACAAGGAAAAACAAGGCAAAATAAAGCAAGGCGGACGCTCAAGCCATGCCTGCGGACGCTAAAACCATTATGATGAAAGCGCACAGTATCCAAGCTACCGCGCCGTCGCCGAGCAGCTTGCCCAGCCCCTGGAAGTAGAACAGCATGAATACCAAGAGCAGCGGAAGCAATATGCCTAGGCCCGCGCCGAGAAGCACTGCTTTCAAAGCGAAGACTACGCCTATGAACATGGCGAAGCCCCACACGAGAGGCGAGTCGCTGTAACCGCTTGAAGTACCAGTGAATACGAATAACGATACTAGTACGAAGAAGAATATGACCGTCGTGTCTTCACTCCAACCGCTCAACGGCAGCCAACCCAATTTTCAAAACACCTTTTACCGTTTTCAGCGCTTTTCGAGCTTTTATCGCTTTCCGCGCTTTTTCAGCTAGCCACTGGCGCTCTGCGGCTTGCGCCTACACCCGCCACTGGCTTAGCACTACTGTTAGGTAGTAACACATTTAAAAAGGTTTTGTTGAGGCAGGCTTTGCACACAAATGGGGTTTTGCACATAAACTCGGAGGTGGACAAAAGGTAGGTTCAGTTTAAATGCAAAGCCGCTAGAGACAGCTTTGCACATAAAGCCCAGTCTGGCGAAACGAGTGCTGTTGCCTACAACACCTACAATTATTGTTTTGCTTTACTTTTTCGGACCACATATTCTCTCACGAGGCGTACTGCA
>JAZDKN010000005.1:0-2728 GCA_043803065.1 Microcaldota archaeon | reverse complement strand
GCTCGCCCGCCGCGGCGCGATGGTGACGACGATCGAGATCGACCCCGAAGTGCTTCGCTTAGCCAAGCAAAACTCTTTTTCCGCGGAACTCTTCACGAACCCCAAAATCGAAATCGTGCGCGGCGACGCGTTCGAGGAAATAAAAAAATTCGGCGCGGCGAGTTTCGACGCCGTGCTTCACGACCCGCCTCGATTCTCGTTCGCGGGCGAGCTCTACTCGTTAAAATTCTATGAACAACTGTTTCGCGTGCTAACGCCGAACGACCGCTTGTTTCACTACGCGGGAACGCCGAACGAGAGGACGGGAAAACGCTTTCTCAAGGGAGTCAAACAACGCCTCGCGGCAGCCGGATTCAGCGAAATCGTTTGGCGCGAGAACGCGCTCGCGTTCACAGCCGTAAAGCCAAACGGAAAAAAATAAGTAATTATTCTTCGTTTTCGCTCCCGATTTCATCTTCGCTCGGACCCGCCGCGGTAATGCGCTTGATTTCTTCCTTGCTGCGCGCGCGAAAATCTTCGAGCGTGCGCACGCCTGCAGCGTAAAGCCTGCGGCCTCGCATGCGCCCCACCCCGCGCAATTTGCAGATTTCGAGCAGTTCTTCCTTTACTCCGTGCTTGATGCGCCGACCGAGGATGCGCGCCGCAGCTTGCACGGTCGACGCGTTCTTCATGAACGCTAATTCCTGCAAGGCGTAAGCAAGCCACTCCGCGTTGCGCATGCGAGCGTGCAAAACGCCGGGAGGGATTTCGAACGAGTCGAGAATCGAGTCTTCCGTTTCCTCGTTAATCCAAGCGTTAAGAACTTTGCTCGTCTTGTACTTGTCGAGCGCCGCAGCGTCGAACTCGGCAGCTTGAATATCAAAATCGTCCGAGAGCGCGTAAAGTTCGTTCCACAATGCTTCTTCCTCTTTCCGCGTCGCAGTCATGAGCGGCAACGCCTCGGTCGTGGAGTTCAACGCCATCAAGTAAGAGAAAACGTTTTTGTTTTTCTTTCCCGAGGACTCGATGAAGCGCAAAAGCGAGTAAGCGCTTAACGGATCAACGTAAAGTTCCGCAGTCCTTCGCCCGACTGGAGTCGCTAAAAGCGTGGCTTGTTTTTCGCGCACGAAATTCATTTCCTTTAACTCGCCGACGACTCGCTCGACTTTGTCGTAAAGCTCGGCCGCGTCGCCGTACTGATGCGCATAAAACGAGTCGCCGAAAAACTTTTTGAGTTCCGCGCTCGAGCGGCAGTACTCTTGCGCGATTAAAGCCAAAACGTGGCTGCGCAGAACGGGTTCGCTCGCGAGCTTCGAATAAATGTTCTCGAGAGGGCCGAGCACGTATTTTTCGGTAACGACGCGCTTTTCAGTCGGGCGGCACACTAAAACCCCAATCCCGCGTCGGTCGAAACGCGGTCTTCCCGCGCGCCCAACCATTTGCTGGCACTCGAGATTCGGAATTAGCTCGGAAAAAGCGCCGTTGAAACGCTTCAAGTCGCGGACGATGACCCAACTCGCTGGATAATCGATTCCCATCGCGAGCGTGGTCGTGCAAACGATTGCTTTCACGCAACGCTTTTTCTTGAAACCGTCCTCGATTAAAGCCCTTTGACGACTTTCAATCCCAGCGTGGTGGAAGCTCACGCCGTTGCGCAAGCACGAAGCCAAAAGCTTGCACTGGCGGGTAGGCGTGCCGAGTACGCGCAGCGCCCGGTCCGCGAGCTTCGCGCAATCCGCTATTTCTTCTTCAGTCAGTTTCTTTTTCGTTGTTTCGCAGAGTTCGAGCGCAGTCGCCTCGGCGTTTTTCCGCGTTGAAGCGAACACGAGCGCCTGCCCTCTTCCAGCGTTTTCCGCGATAGCGAGCTCGACGAGGTCATGAATCGCGCGTTCTTCTCCGTTTGCGAGTTTGACGAATCCCGTATCGAAAAAGATTTTCTTGCGGTCGCAAACGCCTAAAACAAGGGGCGTGGGCCTCCAAACGCTTTGGAAAAGCTTGGCATCCAGCCAATTCGCTACCTCGATTCCGTTCGGCACTGTACCAGACAAGCACCACAATTGCGCTCCAGTGCGCTTGAGTTTCGTGAGAACGATTTCCAGCGTCGCGCCGCGGCGGCCGTCGTTTAACAAGTGAACTTCATCCGCAATAACCAAACCCACTTTTTCTACCCACTTGGATTTATGACGAAGCAGCGAGTCGAGTTTCTCGCTAGTAACGATTATTACGTCGTATTGCGCTAGTTCGTCGCTGCTCGAATCATAGTCGCCCGTACTGATTCCGACGTTAACGCCGAAAGGAGCGAGCGATTTCGAGAATTCGCCGTGTTTTTCAGCAGCAAGCGCCCGAAGCGGAACGATGTACAGCGCCTTCGTTCGCGTTTCCGCGTGGTTTTTCACGATTTTGAGTAGCGCGAGCAAGGTTTTGCCGCTCGCGGTCGCAGCGCTCACGACGAGCCGCGGCTCGTTGAGCAGCGGAAGCGCGCGCTCTTGCATCGGATTAAGCGAATCGTAGTCGAGTTTGAGCAAAACGTCTGCGAGCGACAGCTCGTCGGCGAAAGCCACCTCAGAATGCGGTTCAAGCTTTGCAGTCATAGCGTTATTCTTTCAGGCGTCGGGTTAAAAAACAGTGCGCGGCCTCGCTTCCGGTGAATTCCAGCGAATCAAAAACGGATTCCAGCTGCGGCGGTGACTTGCAGCAACCAAAAATTTTTTTCTTTCGTCAAAACAGCTTGAATCTCTTTTTCAGTCAA
>JAZDKN010000004.1:0-2868 GCA_043803065.1 Microcaldota archaeon | reverse complement strand
CAGAAGGTATGGCTGTGGCGTGCGCTATGCCTGGAGTTGGTAGAGACTGTCGTCAAGGATTCTACAATCACTATTGGACGCCGTCAGAGAAAGCGACTTTGCGGGCGCTAGTTGGCTATAAAACAAGTTACTTTGCGCGTTTCCACTCTGAAAATTATTTTCCCGCATTCGGTGTTTCCGCCAACGGCGTCTCCAATTCTTTCTGGGCTTTTCAAACAACAAAATCCAACTCCAACGCGAAAAACAATTTCTGGTTCAAACCGCCTTTCAAGCTTGAAGTTGCAGCTGGTTTGTTAAACCCGCCTTCCGGAATGCAGGGAGACCCGCGACCAGGAATCGCGCTTTACGCGGTTGACTCCAACAACAACTGGTTTAGCTTTTCCGGCAGGTGGGTTTTTAACTCCAGTTCTGTGACGGTGTATAAACCAGATAACAGTAGCGTTATAATCCGTGGGTTAAACGGCGGTTCTTTCAGCTTGTCTTGCGACGAGTATGAGTGGAATTTGCTTGGCGAGTGCGAAGTCGGAAATTACGATTTTACTTTTGATTCAACTGGAGTATTCTTGGAGCAAAAGCCTTGTTTGAAGGTTAAAGCCAATTTTGACGGCACTAGCTTTGTAATCTTGTCGCAAACCCCTGGAGTGATGATGGACAGCAAGTGCGTTTCGAACCCGGCGGTGGTTCTTCCGCCGATAGCTGCGGCCGCGCCGCTTGAAGACGAGGAAAGCGAAGTCGGCGACGGGCAAAACTCGTTGGTTTACTCTTTGTTGGGCGTGCTCGGTTTGTTCATAGTCGTAAGCGCGCTGGTCTGGCACTACAAGTTCGCGAAGAAAAAGTAGGCGCCGCGCGTTTTCACCAGCCGAGGAGTTTGAACAAGCCTAGCGCGAAGCCGATTACGGCGAGCGTTTTCACGATTCTGGCGGTGATTATCCAAAACAAAAAAGTGCGCGCAGGCATCTTGAGCGCGCCTGCCGCTACGGGAAACAAGTCGCCGATGAACGGAATCCACGGACTGGCAATCAGAATCGGCGCGCCCCACTTACGAATCCATTTCTCGGCTTTGTGTTCCTCTTGTTCCTCCCGCTTTATCAAAAACGGGTGCAAGCCGCGGTAGCCAACCCAGTAATTGACGTACGCCGCGATAGTCGACGAAACGAGGACGACTACGAGAATCGCGATTACGTCGAACTTCGCCGCAACCGCTAAAACGATTACGGGCTCGCTTGGAAACGGGAGGACGGACGCCGAAAAAAAGCAGACGATGAACAATCCGATTAAGCCGTAAGACGCGAGCAACGCTTGTCCTTGCGCCAGCCAAGCGCTCGAGTCCAGCAAGTTGAAGCCGAGTAATTCCAACATGAATTACTTAAAAGCGGTGCGCGCTTAAAAAACAAGCGGGGAGTGAAACGCGTGAGCGTTGTCGACGAAATAATTTTGGGGTTTTCGCCCAGCGTTTACGAGCCAGCTGAGGATTCGGAATTGCTCGCGGAAGCCGTGGCGAGCGACGCCGGCGTGCGCGGAGTCGTGCTCGACGTCGGCACTGGAAGCGGATTGCAGGCAATCGTGGCGGCGCGCAAGCGCGGGGTGGCGCGCGTCGTCGCAACCGACGTCAATCCTGAAGCGCTCAAGCTCGCATCTGAAAACGCGGCGGCGAACGGCGTAGCCGGGAAAATCGTTTTCATCGAAAGCGATTTGTTCGAGCGAGTTCCGCATAAAAAATTCGATTGCGTTGTTTTCAACCCCCCTTACTTGCCGACCGCGAAAAAAGAAAAAGTTCGGGGAACGCTCAACGCCGCGTTCGACGGCGGCGGCGCGAAAGGAAGGCGCGTTACGGACCGTTTTTTGCGCGGAGTCAAGCGCTTTCTCGCGCCGAACGGCGTTTTGCTGCTCGTGCAGAGTTCGCTCAGCGACTACCGCGCGACAATCGGTTTTCTCGAGCGCGCTGGCTTCCGAACGCGAGTCGCAGCGTCGCGCCGCTTCTTTTTCGAGGAAATAGTAGTTTTGCGCGGCGTTTTAAAAACTCGGGCGCGTTAACGCTTCAAGGAGGTAATCAGCTTGACTGCGACTGCAACTGCTTCGAACGCTTCCAACGCGTTTCGTTCATTACGCTTTCCTTTTTCGTTTCGCTTTCCTTTTTGCTTTTCCGCGTTAGCGTGCCTTTTTTTGCTGGCGCTTTCGTCGCCCGCGTCCGCCTTGATTTGGTGCGAAGACCAAGGCGGGCAAACGCAAGTCACGCAGCGCAGCGTGACTCGCTCGACCGAAACGTTCGAGAACTACGCCGAATGCTCTTTCGACGCCGCTAGCGGCGTTTACTCCTGCGTCGACTACTGCGCGACTGGCGCCACGCTCGCGAAATTCCACTGCTCGCTCCACCAGCCAGGCTCAGTGCGCCTTGCCAAGCGCGATTACGTTGACTGTTCGGAAAGCGGCTACGCCGGCTGCTACGCCGGCGCTTGCGTAGCGAAAATGCCTGCCGTGTTGCCTTCGCTCGCGGCATCGCCTTCGCCGAAGCCTCGCGCGTGGTGCAAGCCCGTGAACGCGTTAAGCGCTTCGGCGCCCAGCGCGATTACGGGCGCGAAAGCCGACGGTTCGGCGTACGCTTTCACCGACTACTGCAGCGACGGCCGAACGCTCTCGCACTATTCCTGCAGCGGCAACTATTACCGCGTTGAACTGCAAGAGTGCGCTTCAAGCTGCAAGGCGGGTTTGTGCGTTGACGCTGACGCTTTTGCGGCGCCGAGCCGCGACAGCGATTACGGCGCGTGGATGCTTTACGGCGTAGCCGGCGTTTTCCTAGTCGCAATGGGAATCGCTTTTTGGTTTTACGTTTCGAGCGAGAAAACAAGGCTCGCAAGGCAGGACAAGCCA
>JAZDKN010000003.1:0-4025 GCA_043803065.1 Microcaldota archaeon | reverse complement strand
CGCCGATTGGTGGCAAAAGTGGAGCAAAAAATGAGGCGCGCGAGCCGAAACCGTTTTTTGAAAAGTTTTATTAAACCGCGAAGAATACGAATAACGACTCGTTTTGAGTGTTGAATTTTCCAAAGGTGTTTAAAGCATGGGTTTGTTCGAGTTGTTCGGAAAAAAATCGGTTGTAGGCCCCTCCGCGTATTCGCTGTCGTGCAGCATACACCCGTTTCGCATCGCCGCCTACAAAAATGATGCGGTCGATTTAGAAGTCGATTTGCAGAATGCGGTGGACAAGGAGCTGCTGACGAGCGTCGTCGTCGAAGTCAAAAAGCCGCTCGCGCTCGACCAGACGGGTTTGACGAACACGCGCGAAATCCGCCTCGGGCCGCTCCAGCCAGGCGAACGCAAGAAACTCAAGATTGCTGTTTACAGCACGCCTCGCGTGCAACCCGGCTCTTACGACGTGCGCGTCTTCGCCATCGAGCACTACCGCGATTACGGGCACGTGATGAACGAAGTAAAGAAAACGCTCGTGCTGCGCGCCGCGTAGACGCCGGCAAAACAAGCATTACGGGCAACCGCGGTTCCCGTTTTTCCCAAAGCTTTTAAACGCAAGCGGAGTGAAAATAACTCGTCGCAAAAGTCGCGCTTAACCGCGCAGTTTTTCAAGAGGTGAAAACCCGCATGGCAGTGAAAGTATCCCAATTAATGGGAATGGACGTCTACACCGACGGAGCCAAATTCTTGGGCAAAGTCTACGACGTGATAATCGACTTGCAGAAAGGCGAAGTCGTGCGCCTCACGCTCGAGCCAATAAAAGCCGCGAGCAAGGAAGAGGCGAAGCGCGTCTTCCACGAGAAGACGATAATGTACAAAAGCGTCAAGGCTGCCGACCGCATCATCATAACCTCGCCGAACACCATAATCGAAGAAGAGCAGGAGCCGGCGCCGTCAGCGCCCGCAAAACCGCTTCCTTACTCGTACAAATACCACCGAACCTAAGCCGTTTGTTTTCTTATTTTTTCTTTTCTAATTCTTTTTCTTTCTTCCGTTAGCGAAGCGCGGTTGCACGGATCAAAACTTAAAACAAACCGCAACTTTAGTTTTTTAAACACGCCCGACGTTAACTCGTTTAAACTATTTTGCGCAAGAGGTGTTGAAATTTGAAGAAAGCAGTTTTGCTGGCTGGCGTTTTGTTAGTGACTGTTTTGTTGTTCGGTTGTCTAGGCGGCGGCCAACCACCCGCGCAAGCAAGCCCGGCGCCAAGCGGTGCGCCGAGTCAAACGCCCGCCGTTAGCCTGCCTCCGACAGCATCCTCCGTTGCGCAGTCTTCGGAGCAGCCGCCTGCCGCGCCCGGCGGTTTAACCGACTGCAAAACAAACGTTGATTGCCTGATTGACGCATCGAAAACATGCGCGCTAGCAACCGCATCGCCCACGGCGACCGTTGGTATGTTCGGCATGCTTATAACCGCAACCACCTTTTACGAAATAAGAGGAATGCAGGCGGGCAAGTGCGTCTTGTTCGTGAAAAGCGGAAAACAAGAAGTGCGTTTCGGCGATTCGCTGCGCCAACAAATGCTCGCAGCCGGCTCAACGCAAGCGGAAATAACGCAAGCCGAACAGCAGGCAACCGAAAACGCGAAGGCAACCGAAGGCAGGACGGGCACGTGCAAGTTCGCATCCAACAATGATTTGACCGTACTGCTCACGAAAACGAAAGCGGGCAACGCCGAAGGCAGCGTTTCGTGCGAAAGCACCGCGGGCGGCGCTTTCGATTGCGAGTCAACTGGCGATTGGTCGGTTGCGGATTGCGAAGGCAACATATTCACGAGCGAGACGATAAGCTAGCGCGAGTAACGCGTTGCAGCAATTGTTCGTTCAAGAGGTGTTTTTGTGTTCGGAATCGGAGCAGGCAAAGCGGAAATCAAACTACCCAAAACCGTTTACGCGCCCGGCGAAGCAATCGAAGGACAACTGCTTCTCACGCTAAGCGGCCCGACGAAAGCGAAAGGCGTTTTCGTCAAGCTTTACGCCGAGCAGACGTTTCGCGAGCGCACTTCGAGCGGCCGCGTGCAACAAACGGCCCGCCGCGTTTACGAATTCCCGCTTCAGCTTGACGGCGAAAAAGAGTACGCTGCCTCGCAGCCGTTGTCCTACGAGTTCAAACTAAAGATTCCCGACGACGTGGCGAAAACAAGCGCGCCCGCGCAAACGGGCGTTGCCGGCGTCGGGCTTCCAAACATAGGGATTTCCATAGGCGGCCTGCGTCTCGATAGCGGGCTTGGACCCGTAGGCCCCGCGCGGTGGTTCGTGGAAGGACAACTAGACATCCCGCTCGGAATCGACGTAAAAAACCGAGTGCAAATTAATCTTTAATCTTCGTTTTGCGCGTCGCGCATCCAGCTCGTTATGTGTGTGCCTTTACTTGCGCTTCGCTGCGGGCGCGGCTTCTTCAGGCATTCCGCCTTCGCCGCCCGGCGCCTGGCCCACCGGGATTTCCACGAAGCGCACGTTGTCGCCGTCGCTCGTGTAAATCACGCGAATCACGCCGCTGATCATTTGGTTTTCGTCGAGCTTGTCGAGAAAAGCGAGCGTCGTGTCCTCCTTCACGCCGACGGCGCCTTCGAAAACCGCGTCAACCGGGTTGAAACCCGCTTTCTTCAGCGAATCAATAGTCTTCAAAACCTCGTCCTTGATTTTCATTCGCCCCTTTCACCTCGTTATTCGAAAACAGTTCGTTTTTTAAACGCGCTTTGCTCTAGAACAAACGGAAGAAAGTTATTTAAATACTCTTGACGAAACCGTATTGCTTAAAACCGCGCTGTTTACTCAGGGTGATGTCTTTGGTCAAATACGTAATCGCGAAACAACTCGCAGGAAAACGAGTAATCACTACCGATGGAGAAGAAATAGGCCGCGTAGTCGATTTGTATATGAACGAATTAACCGGCAAACTCGAAAGCGTGCTCGTCGAACCGAACCCGGATTCGAGTCTCGCCGCGCGCGCAAAACACGAAGGCAAAGACCTCGTGGCGGTTCCGTACGCCGCAGTCCTCGACGTCAAAGACGTGATGGTTGTAGACCGTCGCGGGCTCACAAGCCCAGAATAAACAAAGACTGATTCTGCTTTTTCTTTCGCCAGCGTCAGCGCTAGTGTTTCGAAACGCAAAAGTAAACGTTAGAAGTCGATTTCGATTTCAACGAACGCGCCGCTCCTCCCCGCCTTAAACTTTTTGAGAACCGCCACGCCGCGTTCTCCGTTGCTTTTTTTCGCTGCGCCGATTAATTCCTCGCACTCGCTTCGGTTTTCCTTAATCCATTTTCCCGCGGCAAGCGCATCCCGCTCTTCGCTTTCAAGTGCAGGCACTGCCGCGCGCTGCGCCTCGAGCGATTTCTCGAGCGCACGCAACCGCGAGGTTTCCCTGTTTTCGTTTTCAGGTGCGTCGCTTCCTCGCGCATTCCAATACGCTTGCTCGATGTCCGTGCTCGAGCGAAGAGCGCGCACCGCGGCGTCCGCAGCGGTTTGCGGTTTGCCTCCTGCGGGTGGCGCGACGTAAAGCTCGCGCAGCGCGAGCTTGCGCGCGGCGTAAACCGCCGGTTTCCAAACGAAAACGATTTTTTCGTTCGAGTCGAGCAAGAGCGCGTTGCCGCTGCCGATGAATTCGAAAACGAGCGCGAAGCGCCCTTGTTTTTCGAAATCAAAGCGCATTACGCGGTCGCCGCCGACGAGCGCTACGCCGCGCAGCGCGGCGTTGTCGAGGCGCGAGCGAACCGCTGCAGCGAATTGCGTCGGCGCCGTTGGCGATTCGGGAACGCGCGACGCGAGGAACGCGCCGAATCCGACGTCGCACAAGACGTTGGCTTCCCCGCGCGTCGGGCTGCTGAATTTAAGGCGGAAAACGCCCGGCGCGAGCTCGAAGAATTTCGCGAGGCGGCTATCCCGCAAAACGGAATCCATTTCGCTCGCGAGTGCACAGAGTTCGGCAACGCCGAGTTTAATTGTTTTCGTCATAACGCGTCACTCAGTTTCGCAGC
>JAZDKN010000002.1:0-2247 GCA_043803065.1 Microcaldota archaeon | reverse complement strand
TTTTTTTAACTAGCAACGTTGCGGCGAACTGCGTGTTTCTCGAAATCGCGGCGATAAACAACGCGACGGTTGATCGCGGCGTGACCGCCGCGTTCCCTATAGCGGTTCGCAACGCGGGCGCGTCGGCGCAACTCGTTTCCTTAGGCGGCTCGTGCGCTTCCGAAATCGATTGTTCTTTTGATTCCAGCAGCGCGACGCTTGCGGCGGGCGAAACCAGGGTTTTCACTCTAAGCGCGGGCACGCAACGCGCTTCGCTCGCGTATTACGAAATTCCTGTTTCGATTACTGCGGCTGCAGGCGGCGGTTCAGCGTGCGATTACCGCACAGCGTTTTTGTTCGTCAACCAACCGGCGCCTTCGGCGACGCCCGCGCCGGGCGCGAACTTCGACGCCTCGCTTTCGCCTGCGGGCGTTGTTTCCAGCGGCCGACCGGGAGAAGTGCTTGCTTACGAAATCGCGGTTTCCAACAACAACGATGCGAAGGGATTCGTGAAAATACGCGCTGAAGGAGTTTTCGCTTCGACGACGCTTTTCTCTACCACGAATTTCGATTTGGCTGGAGGCGCGAGCAAGCGCGTGACCGCGAGAGTGCGCTTGCCTCCGGGTACGCCGGGCGGGAGTTACGAAATCGTTTTCCGCGTTCAAGCGACTGACGGTTCGAGCGGCGAGATTCAAGAGTTTTCGCTTCCAGCAGCAATCTTCGTTTTCTCCGACACAGTCGACCTAGACTTGTTGAACCAGCCGGTCGAGTGCCTGCAAGTCAAGCAAGAACACGAGTTCGTTTTTCCGCTCGAGTTGCGCAACAACGGCGAAGCAACCGGGCCGTTTGCAATCGGAATCGACGCGCCGGCTGACGTAAAAAAATTCGTTCGAATCGAACCCTCGCTCCTCGAAATCGACAGCGGAGACCAACAGCCGTTAAGCGTGCGCATCGCGCCTTCGTCGCTAGCCACCGTAGCTTCTTACAACTTCAATCTCGTTGTGAAATACCTCGATTACACCGTTATTTCGGCGCCGTTGTGCGTCAACATTTCGGGCGTCACTGGATTCTTCGTGGAAAAAGCGGATGAGTACGCGGTCAAGCGCGGCGTGGTAACGCCGTTGAGAATAATGATTACGAACAACGGAAGCGTTTCCGACGATTATTCCGTCGAACCGGCGGTTGTTTCCTGGCTTTCTTCGCAAGCAATGCCCTCCTCTTTCACGCTTTCGCCGCACGAGTCGCGAGACGTTAACGTCGTGGTAACAACGACGCTCGATAAGACTCCTCTCGGCGTGCGCTTTCTGCCGGTCGTCGTGCGCAGCACGCAGACGATGAAGAGCGAGCTTTACGTGCTCAAACTCCGAATCTCGTCCGCAACCCAGCAAGGCTCGTCGTATCTGGCGATCAAAAAAACTCGTTTCACGGTACTCGCAGGCTCGCAGCTTGAAGACTCGATCGAAGTCGTGAATTCGAAGGACGCCAGCTTGCACGGGGTTTCGCTCACTATTTCAGGCGCAGGCGTTTCTTCGGCGTGGTACGAGATTTCGCCTGCCGCGCAAGACATTCCCGCTAAATCGATGGCCGAATACACCCTCGATTGGAACGTGCCGAAATCGAAGGCGGGCGTTTACGCCGTCACGCTTTACGCTGAGTCTTCGGAAGGCGAAGCCACAAGTGCTAATGCCACACTAGAAGTAATCGCGCCGCAGACTGGTTTTTCCTCGAGCGTGAGCGATGTCGATTATTCCAAGTTCGAGTCGGTAGGCGAAATCACTGTTACCGTCGTTCTCAAGAACACGGGCAATACAAGCGTTTCGGGAATAACTGCTGTCGCGCCGCAAGGATTCGTTTTCTCGCAACCGCTTTCAACAGTGTCACTCGCGCCTGGCGAAGAAAAAACAGTGAGCTTGTCGCTCAAGCCGCTGGCTTCAGTTCCTCCAGAAGGGTTTCAACTCGCTTTCCAGTCGAGCGAAGGCGTCGTCGCGCCAGCCGTGACGGTTTTCGCCGCGCCCGCGCAGAATAAAACGAACGGCGGCTCGTGGCTGCTTTACGCCGTAGCGGCGTTGCTTCTCCTCGTAGCCGTAACCGCTTATTATTTCAACAAGGAAGCTCGCGGCAGGCGCGGCGCGAGAGAACGAGGCAGCGAGTACGAAAGCGAAGGCGAAGGCGAGGGCGCAAGAGAAACCAAACCGCGCGGTCATCGCTTCACACAGAAAAAACTCGCGTGAATGCTTTTCTGACCACCTACGACAGGGATTTCAATGG
>JAZDKN010000001.1:0-3456 GCA_043803065.1 Microcaldota archaeon | reverse complement strand
CGCAGCCTGCAAGTCTCGGATTTTGAATCCGCTTATTACGAGCGAGCCTAAATGCAATAGCCCGCTGGCTTCGAAGCCGATGTAGTGCTTGGGTTTCGCTTTCGTTTCGAAGAGCGCGCGCAACTCGTCGCGGGTGACGACTTCTTGAGTCGGCGGCTTCAGCGCCAAATCGATTTTCGTTTCCACGTCCATTTGAATCGCAGGTATTAAAGTTCGGGCGCGTTTAAAACTGTTTGTGAAAACCAGCAGCGAAAAAGCAATCGGCGAGAACGCGATAGGCGAGAAAGCAAACGGCGAAAAAACAAGCGGCGAAAAAATCAGGCTCGTCATAACGAGGCGCGCGCTCGAGAGCGCGCTCGAGTCTTCGCGCAGCGTTTACCCGAACGAGTTCATAGGATTGTTCCGCGGCAAAGAAAAGGAAAGCGGAGGCAGGCGAGGCGAAGGCAAGCGGAGCGAAAGCGAGCGCAGCGGAAAAACGGTTAAGCTTACGGAACTAATCATCGCTCCGCTCAGCGAGTACGGCGAAGGCTTTTCTTCTTACAGCGACATTTTTCTCCCTATGCACTTGAACGCTCTCGCTTCCTTTCACTCGCATCCGCACCCGCCCGCAGAGCCGTCGCGAGGCGACCTCCACTTTTTTTCGCGAAAAGGGAAAGTTCACTTCATTGTCTGCCCTCCTTTCGACGTCGCCGCAAAAGAAAGCGTGCGCGCTTTCGACTCGGCCGGCAACGAGCTCGCTTTCGAAGTCGCCGAGCGCTGAGCGGAGACGTTGGCTTCGGGCATCAGGCGTTGGTTTAAATACGGGTTGACGCAAAAATAGTGCTGCAAGCGTATGTTTCGCGAGCGTGGTGTTGGAAGGAAAGAATTTGATTTCGGACGGGAATTACGGTTTGAGGGTTTGCGCGTTTTTTTTCGAGTGGTTTTTCGCTCGCGCTTCGCTCGCTTTTTGAAAACTGCTTTTTCTCGCGAACGTTTTTTTCTTTTCAGCATGCGCGAGTGAAACGGCTTGCGATCGAATGAAGAAAAAAAGGTGAACGACGGAAAATGGATTACGACAGAGACCGCGGTTACGGCCGCGACAGGGGATTCAAGGAAGGATACGGCGGCGGAGGAGGCGGATACCGCGGCGGCGGAGGAGGCGGCTACGGTAGTAGCGGCGGAGGCGGTGGATTCCGCGAGCCGCCCGTTAAGGAAGGCGAAGAGTACGACGTGCAAATCACGGACGTTTCGCGCAGGGGCGACGGAATCGCGAAAATCCAGGGTTTCATCATTTTCGTCTCCGGCTCGGTGAAAGGCGAAGCGTGCCGCGTGCGCGTTAAGAGCGTCGCGCGAAAATTCGCTATAGGCGAGAAAGTCGGCGCGGCGGGCGAAGTGCCCGCGAACGTGCAGACTGAGGAAGAGCCGGCTGCGGACAGCGACGACGAAGGCGCTGAAGTCCAGTAAACCGGTAAAGCAAAAACAACTTTTTTGAAGCTCGCCGCAAGGCGCGCTTTTCCTTTTTTATTTTCCTTTTTCTTTTTGCGTTTAACACTCGTTTTTATATTCGTTTCCGTCATTACTTTGAAGACTATTTTTGGAATGGGAATTCGGGTGGGGATTAATGGCGCGCGAAACCAAGCTCAAAGTAAGGCTTCTCAAGCACACGCAGGACCCCGAGCGAGTTTGCGCCGAGGCGGCGAAGTTGTGCTACAACCCGATCGGCGTCGACGAGCTCGGCGGTAAATTAAGCGACGAGGAAGTCCAAAAATCACTGCGGCACATCATGAAAATGGGGCATTACAGCGTAATCGAGCACGCGGTTTTCACTTTCGCAATCGAAGGCGTTTCGCGCGCTTGCACTCACGAGCTCGTGCGCCACCGCATTGCGTCGTATTCGCAGCAAAGCCAGCGTCACGTGAGCGAAGCGGGATTCAACTTCATCGAGCCCCAAACAATCAAAGACAAGCCGGAATTGTCAAAGCGCTTCCAATCTTTCATGGACGCGTCGCAATCGCTTTACTCCGAGCTTTGCGCTGCGGGCGTGCCGAAGGAAGACGCGCGCTTCGTTCTACCGAACGCTTGCGAGACGCGCATAATTGCGACGTTCAACGCGCGTTCGCTCTTGAATTTCTTCGAGCTCCGCTGCTGCGCGAGCGCGCAGTGGGAGATTCGCGCGTTGGCGAACGAGATGCTGAAGCTTGCGAAGCAAGCCGCGCCGACTATTTTCGAGAACGCGGGTCCCGCGTGCGTTTCGCGGCGCGTTTGCACTGAAGGAAAGCGCTCGTGCGGGAAGTGGAAAACGATTCCAGGCGCGATTCTGAGAGAATAATTTTTGCGAGAACGTTGTGAGACTGAAAGTGTTGCGAGAGTGATTTGTTTTTGAAGCCGCCTTACAAAACGCATTTGGACCAGCTTCGCGAGGCGGATCCGGAAATCGCCGCGGCAATCGAGAAAGAATTCGAACGGCAGGCGACCGTGCTAGAGTTGATTCCTTCGGAAAACGTAGTGAGCGGCGCGGTGCTCGAAGCGTTGGGTTCCGTGCTTACAAACAAGTACAGCGAAGGCTATCCGCACAAGCGTTATTACGGCGGAAACGAGTTCATCGACATCGTCGAAGACATCGCCATCGAGCGCGCGAAAAAGCTTTTCGGCGCCGAGCACGTGAACGTCCAACCTTACTCCGGAAGCCCAGCCAACATGGCTGTGTATTTCGCGCTCCTCGAGCCCGGCGACAAGCTCATGGGCATGAGCCTCGCTATGGGCGGGCACTTGACGCACGGTCACCCAGTTAATTTTTCCGGCAAGCTTTACAAGCCCGTGCATTACGGCGTTGATAAGGAAACCGAGCTCATCGACTACGATGTCGTGCGCAAGCTCGCGCTCGCCGAGAAACCGAAGATAATCGTGAGCGGCGCTACGGCGTACCCGCGCTTGTTCGACTTCAAGCGGTTCGCTGAAATCGCGGAAGAGTGCGGCGCGTATTCGATGGCGGACATAGCGCACATTGCAGGACTCATCGCTGCAGGCGTGCACCCGTCGCCGTTTCCCTTTACCGATGTCGTGACGACGACGACGCACAAGACGCTGCGCGGGCCTCGCGGCGCGATGATAATGTGCAAGCAAGCGTTTGCCGAACGCATCGACAAAGCGGTTTTTCCGGGTTTGCAAGGCGGTCCTCACGAGCACGCGATTGCGGGTAAGGCAGTCGCGTTCGCTGAAGCGGCGAAACCCGAATTTAAGGAGTACGCGAAGCAAATCGTGAAGAACGCGAAAGCACTCGCGGACGAGCTGAACGCGCTCGGCTTCCGCCTCGTGAGCGGCGGAACCGACAACCATTTAATCCTCATCGACCTCACCCCGAAAAACGTTACTGGCAAGCAAGCGGAGGCAGCGCTCGACAAGGCGCACATCACGGTGAACAAGAACATGATTCCTTTCGACTCGCGAAAACCGTTCGATCCGAGCGGCATACGCATC